>JAIPIG010000014.1 GCA_021734805.1 Simkaniaceae bacterium | reverse complement strand
TGGTGGAAATCAGAGCTAGCAGAAGCAATGATCAATCTCAGAATACTAAGAGCAAACGGAGACTGGGATGAATTTTGGAAAGAGGAAACCCCTCAAAGCGTGGCCGCCTAAATATGAGTACAATTTTTAGTTACACCCTTTTATACCGGGAGTGATTCAAGAGCGGTATAATTTTTTGATGAGAATCGGGAGCAAAACAAAAAGCGCTAGACCAATTAAAGCTAACTTGACATGCAAGTTAAAGAGCGTATTGAAAGACAAGCTTTGATGAATATCTAAAATAGATCCCATCGCAGCTCCGATTTGCGTATAGATAAACATAATCGGAATGATTCCAAAAAATGTCGTCCATATAAACCGCCAAAAAGGAACTCGAAGAAGGGCTGCCGCTAAGTTGACCAATGCTAAGGGAAAAATAGGAATCAGCCTTAAAAACAAAAGATAACTGGGGCCATTATTCTCTATTTCTTTTTCAATACGAATGAGTTTTGATCCCCACCTCTTACTTAGAAAATCACCCAAACTTGTCCGTGCAACCCAAAAAAAGATGATCGATCCCATTGTTGCGCTGCAGACGGCATAGATCAAACTGAGAGGTTGAAAAAACAAAAATCCCCCTAAAATAGATAGAAAAACACCAAGTGGAATGGCAAGTGAAACCATCACGATAAAGCTGATAATATATAAAAATGAAGTCCAAAACCAATGATCTGAGACAAATGTCATAAAACCGGAATAGTGGCGTTTGATCTCCGCGTAGATGAAATACTGTGACAGGCCCAAAAGGTAAAAGATCAAGATTAAAGCCAGGATGATTAATATTTTGTAATATCTTTTAAATGAAATCATTAAAACCAGCGTTAATAAAAATCGTTTATTTAACAATTAATATTTAAGGCGTTTTAAAACAATTGTTTATTTAATAATAAAGTGCTATTTCATCGTTTTTGGAATTCGAGTGAGGGTGTGCACAGAGATGAAAAACCTTAAATTATTCATTATATGCTTGTTATCGATTTACTTCACCGCCTGTCATAAAAAACAACAACCTCAAAAATTTGAGGTCCCCATCTCAGCCATGAAAGTAGTTGCCCAAACCATCCCCGCAGATTTTGAATTTGTCGGGGTTGCTAAAAGCTCCCATATCGTTGAACTGCGCGCGCGCGTTGAAGGCTATCTCGAACAAATCTCCTATGAAGAGGGAGGACTTGTCCAAGCCAATGATTTGATGTTTGTCGTAGATCCCAGACCCTTTATCGCAGCTGTAGAAGAGGCTAAAGGCCAACTCGCTTACCAAGAAGCTCTACTTTGGAATACTCAGCAAAGTAAAAACCGGATGATTCCTCTTTATGAGCAAAATGCCGTGAGTCAAAAAGATCTCGATGATGCCATTGCATCAGAAAAAGAAGCTGAAGCAAGTGTCCTATCCGCTCAAGCGAATTTATTGAAAGCCAATCTCAATCTCAGCTTTGCATCGATCCGAGCTCCGGTGACAGCCATGGCATCTCAAGCTAAATTCCGAGAAGGCGCTTTGATTGCTCCCGGTCCCGATAGCCTTCTGACCACTCTATATGTGATCGATCCCATATGGGTTAACTTTGCAGTATCCGAAGGCGACATTCTAAAAGCAAGAGAAGAAATGCTCAAAAAACGCCTCAAATATCCCGAAGGAATGAACTTTAAAATTGAAATTATGATGGCAGATAATTCCATTTTGCCTGCCGAAGGGAAAATTGACTTCACCGATCCTGCTCTGCAACAAAGTACGGGAACAATGCTCGTTCGATCTATTTTACCCAATCCTAAGGGATGGCTCAAGCCCGGGCAATTTGTCAGAGTGATTGTCAAAGGAGCAACGCGGCCCAATGCCATTATCGTCCCTCAATCGGCAGTCCAACAAGGGCAAAAAGGCGTTTTTGTCTATGTCATCGATAAAAATAATCAAGCACAAATCCGCCCCGTTTCAGCAGGAGATTGGTATAAAAACTATTGGATTATCAACGAGGGACTTCAAAACGGCGATATCGTCGTTGGTCAGGGTGTGAATAAAGTTCAAAATGGCACACCTGTTAAAATTGTTCAGTGGATGCCCTCCTCTCCCTCAAATGAACAATCCCCCCCATCATCACTAGGTAACTTTGTCCAATGATTTCTAAGTTTTTTATCCATCACCCTATTTTTGCCAGTGTGATTTCCATTATCATCACACTTGCAGGTCTTGCTGCGATGAATTCTTTACCCATTGAACAGTACCCCAATATCACCCCTCCTTTGATCCAAGTGACCGCAACCTATAATGGAGCCAATGCCCAAACGATGGCTGACGATGTGGCTTCCCCGTTGGAGCAGCAAATTCTCGGTGCTGAAAATATGCTCTATATGTATTCGCAAAACGCATCGACCGGAAATATGACGCTCGACATCTATTTTGCTCTAGGCAGTAACGCCGATATGGATCAGGTCAATGTCCAAAATCTTGTCAATCAAGCAATTTCTCAATTGCCTGAAAGCGTTCAGAAGCAGGGAATCGATATCAATAAACAGACGCCGAATATCTTAATTATTGTCGCACTGCAATCGCCTGACGGTCGCTATAGTCAAGAATTTGTGAGCAATTATGCGAGCATTAATGTCGTTAATTCTCTTGAGCTCCTTCCCGGGATTAGTAATATTACAATCATTGGTGAGCGCGACTATTCGATGCGAATTTGGCTGCGCCCCGATTTGATGGCGCAGCTTGGGATTACAACTAATGATGTCTACAATTGCGTTCAGGAACAAAATAATGACTTTGGCATTGGTCAGCTCGGTCAAGCCCCTAACCCTCATCCCGTGACTCTCACGGTCCCAATGTCAACAAAGGGAAGACTGTCAACGCCTGAAGATTTTGAAAATATTATCATCCGCGCCGATTTAAGCGGCGCTATGGTTCTTCTCAAAGACATTGCCACAGTGGATTTGGGCGCTCAAGATTATACCGTAGACGGATCTATTGACGGCAAATCAACCATACTGCTCGCTATCTATCAAGAATATGGGGCCAATGCCATTGATGTTGCCAATTCCATTCGGCAAGCCATGGAAAAAATGTCTGAGGGTTTTCCCGTAGGACTGACTTATAACATCCCCTATGACACAACACTATTTATCAAAGGATCCATCGTTGAAGTTGTTCGCACGATGCTTGAAGCCGCCATCCTCGTCGTCCTCGTCGTCTTTCTCTTTTTACAAACGATTCGAGCCACTTTAATTCCCGTTGTGGCTCTTATCGTATCTATTGTAGGAACTTTTGCCGGCATGTATGCCCTCGGATTCTCAATTAATACACTGACCCTTTTTGGAATGGTCCTCGCGATTGGAATTGTTGTCGATGACGCTATCGTTGTTGTTGAAAATGTTGAGCGCAATCTCCACACCTTTAATTTAAAACCCAAAGAAGCAGCGACTAAGGCGATGAAAGAGGTGACGGGCCCCATCATTGCCATTGTCTTTGTTCTTTGCGCCGTATTTATTCCCATCGCCTTCTTAGGGGGAATTGCAGGACAGCTCTATAAGCAATTTGCGATGACCATCGCCATCTCTGTTGTTTTTTCCGGGCTTGTCGCTCTCACCTTTAGCCCGGCTCTTGCTTCGATTGTATTACAAAAAAAACAAAAAGAGCGAAAATGGGCCCAAATTTTTAATACCGGATTACAAAAAGTAACCAATGGTTATTTAAAAATTGCCTCTTTTTTTCTCCATCACCGCACCATTAGCCTCGGTGTTTTTGCCGCAATTTTGGGAGGGCTCTTTTTCTTATTTAAAATCACTCCCACCAGTTTCGTTCCCAATGAAGACCAGGGGTATATCATTTCGATTGCCTATCTTCCCGATGCGGCAAGCCTTGATCGTACGATCAATGTCGATGATCAAATTAAAGATATTGCACTGAAACATCCGGGCGTGGATAAAGTGATTTCACTCACCGGATTTAGTATTATAGAAAGCTTGGATAGAACGACCATCGGAACGAATTTCATCATGTTAAAAGATTGGAGTGAGCGCAAAGCAAAAAACTTGCATGCCGATGCCATCATCCGCGATTTGCAAAAGGAGTTTTTTGCTATTCAGGATGCACAGGTTTTAGTGACAAACCCACCTGCGATTCCCGGAATCGGAACGGTTGGCGGCTTTGAGTTTTGGATTGAAAATCGGGGTGATGGCGGCAATGAAGCCTTAAAAATGGCCACGATGCAATTCATTGAAGCGGCAAAAAAACGCCCCGAACTCTCGCCCCTGCATACCACGGCCCAATTTGATAATTTACAATTCTACGTCGATCTCGATCGGTATAAAACACGCGCTCTAGGTGTGAGTGTTTCAGATGTCTTTCAAGCCCTGCAAACGCTTCTCGGATCGGTCTATGTCAATAATTTTAACAAATTCGGTCGCGTCTATCAGGTGATTATCCAGGCGCAACCCGAATTTAGAGAACGACTTGACAATCTCGGCGATATGTATGTGCGATCGAGTTATAACGAAATGGTTCCCCTTAAATCACTCCTTACGATTTATCCCAAAAACGGTCCCAATTTAGTCAGCCGCTTTAATGATTATCCGGCAGCGGAAATAATTGGAGGAGCAGCTCCCGGCTATACCTCCGGACAAGCCATTCAAGCAATGCAGGAGCTCGCCAAAGAAGCCCTTCCCCCCGACATGAACTTTGGGTGGAGCGGTGAAGCTTACCAAGAACTATCAACGGGAGGAACCTCTTCTCTTGTATTGATTGCAGGGCTTATCATGGTTTTTCTCATCTTAGCGGCTCTATATGAAAAATGGTCCCTTCCACTTGCAATTATTATGGCAGTCCCCTTTGGAGCACTTGGGGCTTTTATCGCTATTTGGATTAAGGGAATGCCAAATGATGTTTATTTCCAAATCGGACTTGTCACGCTCATTGCCTTATCAGCCAAAAATGCTATTTTAATTGTCGAATTTGCCGTGATTAAGCACAAGGAGGAGGGGTTATCGATTATTGATGCGGCTCTAGAAGCGGCTAGCTTGCGTTTCCGAGCGATTATTATGACGTCGCTCACCTTTATTTTAGGTGTTACTCCTCTCATTACAAGTTCAGGAGCGGGGGCAGCCTCACGCCATTCCGTCGGAACGGGAGTCTTTGGAGGCATGATCGCAGCGACAATTTTAGCCCTCTTTTTCGTCCCTTTCTTCTTTACACTCCTATATCGAGATTCCAAGAAAAAAGAAGAGGATCCCCATGAAAAAGATTAGTTTCCTCATACTGCTGCTTCTTTTCACCTCATGTTCTTTTAAACCTAAATATGAACGCCCCGAAATGGCCATCCCCTCTCAATGGCGCACTCCTTCCGATATCGCCCCTCAAGACTCGAATGTTGCTTGGTGGAAAGAACTCAATGATCCCATGCTCGATCGCTATATTGAAGAAGCGCTCGCCTACAACCAAAATATTAAACAAGCTGTTGCCGTCGTTGATGAATACATCGCCCGCCTTGGCATTGTCCGCTCTCAACTCTATCCCCAAATTCAAGGTCAAGCGGGAGCCATGCGCGAAAAAATGTCGGAAACGCTCATTTCACTTCCCTTTGGCATTACACCGATTAGTAATGTTTTTGATCTGATCCTCAACGCGAGTTATGAAGTCGACATTTGGGGGAAAATCCGGAATGCTAGTGATGCCGCTCAGTCACAACTTCTCGCATCCATTGAAAATCGGCGCACCGTAGTCCTTTCCATTGTCAGTGCAGTGGCTGCTGCCTACATCGATCTTTGCAGCTTGGATATGCAGCTCAATATCTCCAAGCAAACTAAAACTTCTCGCGAAGAATCTTACTACCTCGCTATTGTCCGCTTTGAACTTGGCCTCACTTCAAAAATTCAAGTTCAGCAGGCCCTCTCAGAAGTCGAATCAGCTGATGCGGCCATTATCGATCTTGAAAGAGAAATCGCCCTTAAAGAAGACCTCCTATCGATATTGCTCGGTAAACCACCTCAAAGCATTGAACGGGGCAAAGTTCTCTCTCAACTCGCGATGCCAATTAAAATCCCCACCTATCTCCCCTTTGACATTATGAGTCAACGTCCTGACGTCATTGCAGCGGAACAAAGCCTTATGGCCGCTAACGCCAATATCGGTGTCGCCAAAGCGCGCTTTTTCCCCGATCTCTCTTTAGCCGGAGCCTTTGGAACAGAGACTTCTGCTCTGGATAGTCTCTTCAAAGGTCCTTCGAGTGTTTGGCAATATGGAGCGACCCTCCTTCAAGAGATCTTCACCGGGGGGCGCTTAACAAGTGGGCTTCGCCTTTCTAGAGCACAAAAAATGCAGATGCTCCATAATTATGAGGAAACCATTTTAAATGCATTTAAAGAAGTCAATGATGCGTTGATTGCTCATGAGAAATCACTTGAGCTTGTCGATGTCCAGCGCGATCGCACCTTCACTCTTGCAGAATACTACCGCCTAGCTAACCTGCGCTATCAAGATGGTCAAACCGATTATCTCACATTCCTCGATGCGGAAAGGCAATACTTTAATGCTGAAATCGACTATGCTAAATCACTTGGCAACAGTTTTCTCACCCTTGTTGATGTCTATAAAAGTCTTGGCGGGGGATGGGTTATTCATGCCGATCAGGAAATGCTTAATGGTCTTTAATGCGGTGTTTCTAGGTATTTCATTAAAGAGCACAACAACATCGCCTGAACAAGAACATCGACCTTCTCAATCGATTTAACCGTTTTAGAATACGTATGTGCAATTGAGCCCCAGTTGCCCTTTTCGCGTGTCCATTCGTGTTCAACTTTTTTGTGTTTTAAAGATCCGGCTTCGAATTCATATTTATCCTGAGTCAGTTGGATTGTATAGCTCTCTTCAAGATTGCTTTTATCAAGCCACTCAAGGATGAGCGTATCTAAGTTATCAGGATACCGTATCGTTTTTGAAAAGGTTCTGTCTTTGAGCTTAAATTCTAAGTGACTTCCACTGCCAATCCCCTCACTGACTAAAGTCTCTTTTATTTTTTCCTTTGCAAAAAGCGTTAATGAATTCATCCATAATGGGCGATTTGTCTGAGCAGTGAATACTCCGGCTTCTTCCCATGATGCGCGATCTACCACCCAAACAAATGAAGTTTCCAGACGAGTACACATTGTGGGAATAAAACCAATGAATGTCGATACGACATTATATAAGCTTATGCCACCTTGAATGAGCTTAGTTAAATCGCTCATCAGACGGATTGGTTCTTCATATGTTTTGAGAAGTTGGTTAAATGCCTGCACGCTCATATAACACCGCTTTTTTTCTAATTAAAGCGAAATTATACCAAATTTTACATAAAAATTAAATCATTAAAACTTTGTTTATTATTAATTTAATTATAAATATAAACTTTAATTTTCACAGTATTTGGGCGGCTAAAGCAGCAAGCTGAGATCTCTCCGTTCTTTCAAGATACATATGACCGAAGATCGATTGCCCTTTAAAACGGTCAACGATATAGGTCAACGCATTGGAATCCTTATCGAGATACGGGTTATCAATCTGCGTTGGATCCCCTGTTAAAATAATTTTTGTCCCATGCCCCGCTCGTGAGATCACCGTCTTGACCTCATGCGGCGTTAGGTTTTGCGCCTCATCGATGATAATATACATTTTAGAGAGAGAGCGCCCTCTAATATAGGTAACGGCCTCCATCTCAATTTTATTACTCTCTAAGATCCAGTTCTTTGTTTCCTGACCGATATCTTCTCCTCCCGAGGTCTCCTCACAGAGAAATTTCAGGTTATCAAAGATCGGCTGCATCCAGTGATAAAGCTTTTCCTCTTTACTTCCGGGGAGATAGCCAATGTCCTTTCCAAGGGGCATAATAGGGCGAGAAATCAGCATACGCGAGTAAACGCTCTCATCGAAAATCTTTCTCATTCCACAGGCAAGCGCTAGAAGGGTTTTTCCCGTACCGGCCTGGCCAATCAGAGTGACGAGTTTGATCTCATCGCGCATTAAAAGATCAAGAGCACAGCGCTGCTCCGTATTGAGGGGTTTAATCCCCCAAATATCCCGAGTTAAGGGCTCAACCATTTTAAAGAGATTTGTCTTTTTATCGAATTTTGCGATTAGAGACGTCTCTTCTCCCGATTTCACATGGCAAAATTCATTGGGATAAAAGGGGCGATCTAAGGGGAGATCAATTTTCCCTTCGACATAGAACTTATTGACAGATTCTTTATCTAACTCCCTCTCTATCATGCCTTTATACACATTTTCAAGGGGGTTTTTAAGTGATTCATAATCTTGAGCTTCGATCCCAATAGCTTGGGCCTTGACACGTACAACAAAATCTTTCGAGACAATCACAACATCTTCCCCGTTTTCAAGGAGATGATGGGCTATAAGTAAAACTTTATTTTTACTGCGGTCTAAAGTCAGAGGAAAGGCTTTCTTCTCTCCATTTGTCGTATCGACCACGATACGAAGGGCAATATCATTACCGAGCTTAATACCAACTTTTAAATCGGCTCCTTTAATGATTCCATCTATATATCGAATAACGTGTCTTGCATTTTTTCCCAGTTCATCGCTGTAATGTTTCATTTTATCAAGTTCTTCAAGAACAATGAGGGGGATCACAACATCATTTCCCTCAAACTGCTCGATAGCTTCCGGATCATGAAGCAATACATTGGTATCTAAGATATAGGTTTTTCTTGGCATTTAGCCCTCTTTTTTCATTTTTAAATAATTAATTATTAATGAATTAAAGTGAAAAACTCCTCCTTCCATTTTTCCTATCTGATTTCACCATAGGAGTTTGCATAAAAAACCGCCACAGATTTGCTTTTCTTTTCGCGAAACAATATTTAATCGATTGATTGTAAGCATCTTATGAAATTAAATTTAAGAATGGTGGGGTTGGATACAAAGAAGTTCAAAATTTGCAGACAAATAGCATGAGTGCTAAATATGTTGACAAAGGAACGGGTATGGATTAAAATATTGGTATCAATCAAAAATGCTACCTTCTTGGTAGTCATATATTAATGTCGAGGCAGTTATGAAAATTAATAGCAAATTCTTGAGCCTACCCCCTCATATATCCACTTCTTGGAAAAACATCACTTCTATCCAATTGATCAATGAGCATGGTCTTTCCGTCCTTGCTATCATTTTGATGGATGGCCACATCATTAAAATTCCGGGCCTTCCTAAAGAAATCGTTGAGCAAGTATTCATTGCCCATTCTGAATTTCTCGAGATGGCAAATGAACAAGAACCTGCCCTATCATCGAATAATGACCATGTTGACTTTCAAAAAGTTGCGATGAATATGGGAGTGCCTATGCAGTTTAGTTTAGATGGCTTCCAAGGATTTGGAGCGATGCAGCATAACCCGGAGCAAGCAAACCTTCCCTCTCTGCCACCTGAAATTCTCACCAAAATTGCCTCAGTTGCTAAGGCATTGGGAATGGAAGAAGCGGGAGTCAGTATTCCCGATGCGCAACCTCATTGCAATTGTACTTACTGCCAAATTGCTCGTGCAATGAAAGGCGAGCAGCCTACCGAGGAAAAGGCCTTAGATATTGACGAACCCGTTGATGATATTGAACTCTCTTTTAGGGAATTTGATATCGAGCAAACCGGAGATAATCTCTATACCGTGACAAACCCCCTTGATCAATCCGAGCACTTTCAGGTCTTTTTAGGAGAGCCAATCGGATGCACCTGCGGTAAGAAAAACTGCGAACACATCAAAGCGGTTTTAAATTCCTAAAAGAAGAATTGGTTTTTTCTAAAAAGTGCGCCCTATAATGAGCTGAAAGGCCGGTAAGGGCGTTTTTATTTCCCAGTTGACTTGACTCGTCCGATAAACAACGGGAATCTCAAAACTCACTTGATAAAATTTTCTCTCCTCCCAATTAAGAGGAATTTCTCTTCCAAAAACCACATTCAATCCGATAGATTCTCTTCTCAACCCTTTGATTGTCATCGAGTGAGAATAAGCAACGCCCTCTCCAATATAAAACTGTTTGCGATCCATCGAAGGCGATAAATAGTGGAGCAGGCTTGCCTTCAATCCAATTTGCGCATTGAGAATGATCAGTAAGTTGTCAAATGATCCCTGAAGATCAAATCCCTTCGCCCCCGATTGCGTGCGGAAGCCAACGCCCATACTATAATTGGGAATTCCCGAATCGACAGATGTACCAACACCTTTATCGGAATAAAAAAATTGACGCGAGATCTCTTCAATGGGAACATCGCGATAAGCCCTTGACTTCGTTGCAAAGTCTTTTTCAACTTCTTTTGAATAACTTTCTTCTGCAACAAGTGGAAAGCCCAAGCTCATCAATAAACAGAGTATTTTTCTTGTATCCATCATTTTTTTGCGTAAAGGATTTTATACCGGGATTTTTTAATCATTCTCGGTATATATACCGCTCATCATTCAAGAGTTGTTTTTTTTGTCGCCGGCATCCCCGCTTGGTCGATTTACCTCACCTCTGCCTATTGTCAATAGCGCGTCGGTTCGGTAAAGGGCCTTCGGCCCGATCGACCATCGGTGCGCCGACTTCTAAAAATTCCAACTCTTGAATCACTCCCGGTATATTTAATCTTTTTAGAGATTAATTGTTAATTTTATATATTATCTCGACTTTGTACATTTTTCGGACACGAATTTTGCAAGATTTTGATATACAATCGGTTACCAATTCCTGCAATCGGCTTGAACACTCCATTACAGGAATTGGTAACCGATTGTATGTCAAAAGATTGTGAAAATTGCGCCGAAAAATGTACAAAGTCGAGATTATACTGGTGAAAAAAAAACTGAATTTCTAGAATGACAAAGATAGTGCACCCAAAAGCCTTAAGAGGAGTTGTGAACATGTCCGAAATCAAAGCATTATGCCTAATAGCCATTGGCGCCATGGCGCCTATTCTTTGCTCCGCTGACGAGCCCTATAAATCTACACTTTCAAAAGAAGAAGCTTTCCAATTATCATCCCTAAGCAATGCTCAGACCGGGCGCAAAGCACACCTGCCCTCTAATAAAACCGGCTTTAAAACATTTACCGGCCGGATTCTTGGCGGTCAAGTGAGAGTGCGCGCTCAACCCGATGTCGATTCTCCCATTGTTAAAGAACTTAGCAAAGATGAACTCGTCGTTGTACTCGGTGAATCCAATGATTTTTACGCCATTGCACCTCCCAAAGATTTCAAGGCCTATATTTTTAGAAGTTTTGTCTTAGATAACACAGTCGAGGGCAATCGAGTCAATGTACGACTTTCTCCCAATTTAGAAGCTCCCGTCATCGGTCATCTCAATACCGGAGATCGCATTCAAGGCTCTGTGGCACCTCAAAACTCAAAATGGCTTGAGATTGCCGCTCCTGAAAATGCCCGTTTTTATATCGCAAAAGAATTCATCGAATATGCCGGTGGACCAGATATGAAAGAAGTCAAAGAACACCGTCTTAAAGATGTGCACCAGCAAATTGAAGTGGCTTTCAATTTAAGCGATACCGAAATGAGAAAATCATACGAAAGTATCGACTTTGATCGCGTCTTGCAAAAGCTCAAAAGCATCGCTAATGATTATCAAGACTTTCCCGAAGAAATACAAAAAGTACAATCTAAACTCTTCTCTGTTCAAGAAGCTTATTTACAGAAAAAGCTTCAATATTTAGAGAAAAAAGCGGAAATGATCGAAGAGAAAGTCATATCAGAGGCAACTGTCGTAGCACAAGTTCCTCAAGAGAGTGTACAATCAAAACCCAGCGATAAAATGAAAATGTGGGAGCCTATTGAGCAAGCTATGTTTGCCTCATGGAAATCGATGCATCACGCTAAGACGATGGATGATTTTTATGCTGAGCAAAAAACAAAAGGCACTGTTATCTCCGGCATTGTACGTGAATTTTCCGACAATGTGAGAAATAAACCCGGTAGCCACTGCATTACATCAAGAGATATTCCCCAAGGCTATCTCTATAGCACTCACATTAACCTCGATGCTTATGTCGGTAAAAAAGTCAATTTAGTCGTTTCGTCAAGACCCAATAACAATTTTGCTTTCCCCGCTTATTACGTCTTCGAAGTCACGCATTGATTTCAACTCACATTTTATGCCAAAATAAAGCCCATCATCATTTTGATGGGCTTTTTTTATGGAACTTCGCGACTGGGCAACCCGGATTTTATCAGCTGATACGCTTGAGGAAAAATTATTCACCCCCGATCATTTAACCGATCACGCCCCCGGCGCCCCCGTCTTTTGGGATACACCGACTCGGCCTGCCGGGATGCAATTTTCTAAACACGGCAAAGAAGATAAATTACCTACATTTAAAGACCATTATGATCCAAATTCTAGAGCCAGATGCCTTCATCGCTTTGGAGGACATGAACTTCTCGCCGTTGAGATCATGGCATACGCCCTTCTTGCATTCCCGGACACACCGACCTATTTTCGCAAGGGAGTTGCAAATACATTGAGAGAAGAACAACAGCATGTTCGCCTTTATATGGCTGAAATGCAACGCCTCAATGTCACTTTTGGCGATCTCCCTCTTTATAAGCACTTTTGGAAACAAGTCCCCTATCTCAAATCCCCCATTCAATATATAAGCGTGATGGCGCTCACCTTTGAAATGGCCAATCTCGACTTTGCCCCTCTTTATCGCGACTCCTTTCGACGGCACGGCGATGAATCGTGCGCTCAACTTATGGAGCAAATCATCCGCGATGAAATTTCCCACGTCTCCTTTGGCATGCATTGTTTTAATAGGCTAAAACCCCACTCAGAACAATCCGACTTCAACCTCTACAAAGAGGCGCTCCCCCCGATCCTATCCCCTAAAAGAGCGAAAGGCTTTGTTTTTCAATCCGATCTTAGAAAAAAGGCCCACATTCCCGATGAGTGGATCTCCTCTCTCAAAGACTTCCACTAGTTAGTGTTTCTTCCAGAGAAAGCAAAGGTGTTGTGAAATTGATGCGATGTTCTAGTTCAGACAAGGTTCTCAGTATATCATCAAAATTTGCCGGCTCAGTAATATACATGTCGCGCATCAGCTGGTAATCACGTCGCAAGTCAGGCAGCCTTTCAGCTCTAGGAACAAGATGAAAAGTACCGGTTTTAGCTTCAGTGTAGTTTGCCCATGAGTCACGAAAGAATAAATTTTTCCATGAAACGACTCTATCTCGGAGATTACGGCAATCAATAACCTTGCTTACTTCTGGATGATTTGCTAGTGCTGCGGTATCAGCATAATGACGAGAGAATCTATCTCGCATTGGTTTATTAAGTGGTCGATGATATTCTGCATGTAGAATCGTAGCCTTTTCCCAGAAAGTTCGCTCAATCTCTAGAGCTATGACTTCGCATTGCCAATCAGGAAAGGCTGTAGGAAAAACCTCGGCAATCCAAGGTCGTATTATATGGCGCCCAGTTGGTTTCTGGTCAGTTAGGGAGCCGAACTCAAGTTTTACAGAACGTTTGATATAGGAAAATCCAGTTGGTAGTGATGATGGATAGTGAAGAAGAATTACCGGTGACTTGGTTTGGGGGTCTTTCAGAAATTCGAATATTATCTGTTCATTTTCCCCTAATACTCCCAATGTCGAAGCTTCCAACATCGACATAATCTGAGTTTGAACAGCTATTTCAGATACTCCTTCAGCTTTTTTCCACCATTTATCAGCTTGACTGCGATTTGTAGCGCTTTCAGGAAGTCCAAGAAAGGAAGGGGACAACGAAAGGTCGATATCCTCAGAAAATCGATTGATTGCACCAAATATTTTTGATAGGGAAGTACCTCCTTTGAATACAAGATTGTGAGCAAACTCCGACTCGAATAGAATACTGAGTAACCAGCATACGAAGAAATCTTTTTCCATGATTACAGGGGATATGTTTTTTTTAATGGCGGCTTGTTCAATATATAGACGTCTTTCATCAGAAGGTAGTTTTAAAAAGTCAAATTTCACTTCAAGTCTCCTCTGCTAATTCCTTGAAAATAGAATGCATCCATTCCGGCGTAAATCGAATATCCTTGAGCAATCCTTGCCGTGCGTTCAGTGGTATAGTCTGCTTTAAATGTTCAATTCGTTCTGGGGTGATATTTTCTTTACCTAATTCACGAAGTGCTTGCACCAAAAGTCCACTGAGCCGTCCTGCCATCGCCATATTTTTAGGCGTTGTTCGTCGTAGCTGAATGGTTGTCGTGCCTATTTTTACCATTCGACTTGGTCCATCTGTCAGAAATACAACTTTAGCAGGAACTTGTTCAGATAGTCCCAGTATGTTTGCTGCATAAGCACCTGTTGGTTGAATACGTGTGCAGTCCCTACCAACCAAGGCTTCTGCTATTGCTTCCGGAGATGGTTGAAGTTTTCCAAGCTTAGGGTGTTCTTTAGGAAAATCATATATTCCCCTTGCAAGGCGGCGAATGATGCCTTTTTGAACGAGTCGATGTAGAACAGTATCGACAGTTTGCCGACTACCAAGGCTCAAAAAGTCCGTTGGAACAAATACGGCACCATGCCCAAGAGTGTTTATTGCATTGAGTATTTGATGATCAATGCTATTAGATTTCTTTTGTTTACTTTTCATGTAAGAAATATTGGCATACTTTTCTTACAAACACAAGGGTGTTTTCCTAAAAATAAATGGCCTAGATATGTAACATGTTGATAATCAAACTGCAACTTATTGTATATGTAAGAAATATTGGCTTGTTTTTCTTACATAATTAAGTAGTCATTGGCCATCACATCGTTAGCTGTGTGAGCTCCCCGCTTGATCAGGAAGATTGCAGCTTGGCCCCCGCTTGATCTCTTCACTTGATGGATTGGTTGGGATAAGAGAACGGGGGATCATTTCGATAAATTCAGGGGATTCGAGCTCAAGCTCATGTGCACCGGCGCCCAGTTCTTTAAGTTTGCGCGCGCTCACAAGTACCCTTGTTTCAAAAGATCCTACTGTTTTATTAAATGATTCGGTAGCGAGCTTTAAATTGCGCCCGAGCTGCCCCATATGGCGATTCATATCGTGTAGCCGTTTATAGAGTTCATGCCCGAGTTTGGAGACTTGTTCGGCATTTTTAGAAATCTGATCCTGTTTCCAGCCAAATGCCACGGCTTTGAGAAGCCCGATGAGTGTTGATGGTGTTGCTAAAATAACCCCTTTATCCGCCCCCAGCTCTAATAATGAGGGATCCGTTGAGAGCGCCGCCGTATAAAATGACTCGTTAGGTAAAAAGAGAACGACAAATTCGGGGCTTTGATCAAAGTGTTTAAAATAGGTTTTCTTTGACAAGGAGAGGATGTGCATACGCAATTGTCTCGCATGAAGTTTTAGTTTTTCTTCCCTCACATCTTCATTTTCGGCTTGGCTTGCCTCTAGAAAGGCATCAAAAGGAGCTTTGGCATCAATCGCAATCGATGTGCCTCCGGGCATTTGGACAATCATATCAGGACGTTGCTTCTCATCCTCTTCTCCAAATGTCTTTTGTTCCATAAAATCGCAATGATCGAGCATTCCCGCAAGCTCGACAATGCGCTTGAGCTGAACTTCACCCCATTTTCCGCGGACGTTAGGTGCTTTTAAAACGCGGATCAATCCCGATGTCTCTTCTTTAAGCTTGGCTTCCGATTCAGTTAGCGACTTAATTTGTTGCATCAACGCTGAGTTTTCCTCATGCCTCTCTTTTTGAATTTTATGGAGCTGCTCATCGAGTTTAGCAAGGGATTCTTTCACGGGATTGACAATGTGCTTAATCGACTCTTCTTTTTTAGAAAGGCTTCCTTCACTTTTTTCATGCAGCTGCTCAAAAGATTTCTTTGCCAAATCGAGAAAGGATTGATTATTTTGCTTAAGCGCTTCGTATGAGAGCGATTGAAATGCCTCTTTAAATTCCCTTTCGCTTTTCTGATAGAGTTGTTTTTCCTTTTCATAAGCTGCCTCTTTCTCTTTGAGAATCACTTCAAGGCGCATATTATCAAGTCTGAGCTGAATCGCGTTTTTATTGGCTCTGTAATACAAACATGCTATAACAATGGCAATAATAGAAAAAAATGCTGCGAAATAGATCATTTTAAATCCTAGAGATTATCATGAAAGGAATGACTCAAAAGCAAAAAGAACTGCTTCATTTTATTCGCGAGTTTATCGCAACGCATGATTATTCACCAAGTTTAGATGAGATCAAAGTGCATTTTGGCTATCGCTCTCTTGCTACCGTACACCAGCATCTCACCTCCCTTAAAAAAAAGGGGCTGATTACTGCACGAAAAAATTGCGCCAGATCGCTAAACCTCATTGAAAAAGCTTCAGAACTTGCTCAGATTCCCATTGTCGGAACCCTTGTCTCCTCTCATCCTATTGAGTTTTTCCCCTCAATTGAGCATACCTATTCCATTCCTAAGTCACAAGTTCCGACTCCCCATCAAAGTTATATTTTACAAGTGCGGGGGGATAGCTTAATTCATGAACATATTCAAAATTTAGATTTACTCCTTATTGAAGCCTCTTCCTCTCTCAAATCTAAAGAAATCGGTCTTTTTACCCTCTCAAGCGGCTCTACCCTACTTAGGCGTTATTTCCCTGAAGACTCATTTATCCGCTTAGAGCCTCTCTGCTTTACCTCTTACACCCCGACTGAGATCTTTAGACCCCATGAGATCAAAATCCAGGGTAAACTTATTTCTTTAATCAGAAACTATTGATTCTATTTCTATATATAATAAAACTAGTGTATAATTTGTTCATTAATTTGGTTTTATATGAATAAATTAATAAACTTTATTTTACTTTTTTTTACTTCTTTTGCCGCTGCCGATTCCATTGATGACTTTGTCGAAATGACTCTAGGACAACGCTGCGAAATCATTCCCAAAGAGGCTATTGATCAAGAACCCGATATGATCGAAGATGGAATGCTCGCTCGGATTTACTTTGTCAAAAATGGATATGAAAATATTGCTGTTGTGAAAGTATTTCCTAAGGAGATCGGAGCGCAAAGAGACTATATTCGCGAGCGCAAAGCCTATGAATCTCTCATGTTTCAGCAAAGCGCTAATCTCAACCCCCCTCATCTCATGGCCGCAGGAGAAGATGAAGAGCACACTTACCTCATCATGGAAATGGCAAAAGGGAAAAGTCTGAATAAATGGCTCCGAGCAGCGGGTCAGAGTTACTTGAAGCGCAAACAAAAGATACTCTATGCACTTGAGGCAATTGAAGAGTCAAGTCGGTATCTGCGCGCATTTCATGAGCGCACTCGTCATCTTCCCCTCAAACAAGACCCTTATAGTTTAAAGTGGGCCAACGGGCGCTTTGAATGGCTTATTGATCACTGCGAAAAAAATACCGTGCAGGGAATTGACCTCGTTACATTGAAATCTCTACATCAAGAGATGCAAAAAAAAATCACCGAACAATCGCTGACTCTAGGTCAAACCCATGGAGATCTGCATCCGGGGAATGTCTTTTATGACCCTATGGAACATCGAGTCACATTTATCGACTTTACCCGTCTTTCTTACCCGCTCCAAACATATACCGGCGAGCCTATTGCGCGCGATGCGATGCAATACCTCATGACACTCCAAGCTTGCGCCAAGGGATATGGATGGACTCAAGAAGAAATTCAATTGATTGAAGATGCCTTTTTTAAAGGCTATGGCCAAGATTCGATCCGGCCGATTGAACTCAACTATTATAAACTGATCGAAGCTATTGAAATTATCGACACATTTGATGCGGACGCCTACGATGTAAAAGCCTCATCTGATCTTCTCAAAGCCCAATTTGAGAAAATGTACGCCTTTTCTAAAGCCGTAGTCATCGATGAAATCAATCGATATATTTAATTATTTCCTTCCTGAACCGAAGAGTTTACGCGCTTTGATAAAGCGGGTAATCGATAAACACAGACCTACAATGAGATAAAGAAAAGAAACGCAAACAAGCATGATCGGAAGATAGTAAAGAACCCCATAAAGAAGAAAAATAGCCGCAATCACTGTCAAAAACATGACAAAAAAAGAGGGAACGCCAATATGGAGCGATTTGAGTGAAGGAAATTTCCATCGGCAAATCATCAAATAGCCAATGAGCACCATCCAACACCCAATGATGATGGTGCGTGTTCTCACATCAAAAGCAAAGAACTCACGGCTAAAGGGCGAATTCAAAAAGAATAAAACCGAAACCGAACACATCGCCGCCGCCGGAATAGGTAGCCCGATAAAGCTTTTTTTAAGAGCCACTTCCTCTTGTTTTGATTTCTTTTTCCCCATTGATAGGACATTGAATCGGACAAGTCTGAGCACACCACACATAGAAAAAATCATCGCACAGATAATCGAAAAGAAAACAAATTCCCCCTCTTCGGCAAACGTCTTCACACTTTTTAAGAAAAGGACAGAAGGGACGACACCAAAGGTGATAGCATCGGCAAGGGTATCGAACATAAATCCAAATTCACTCTCCGCTTTCATTGCGCGGGCAATGGTTCCATCGAGAAAATCGGCAAATGCAGCGAGGATCAGAATGAGAACAGAAGCGTTCAGCAGCTCATATAAGCGGCTATTTGCATCGGTCATGATTGTTTTAAAGATAATAAATAAACCACAGGCAAGTCCAAATGCCGTAATAAAATTCGGGACTAAATTGACTTGGCGAATCACTGGAAGTTTACGGTTCATTCGGATATACTCATCGATACATTACTTGCTCTAGAGTATAGCAACTCGAAAAATTTCCTGCTTTGAAAATCGAGAGATCAGATCAAAATTGCCCGTAAAAATTTTATCGCATTCTAATTGCTTCAGGCTTTGGCTTTTGAAAATAGCAAAATAAAACTTGAAGATTTTTTTGTAGACAATATCCACCTGATCACAATATATAGTATGCTTATGTTCCACGTGGCACAACATGTAGTAACCTCTACAATTGTATGCAATAAGAAATCAATGGTTTATTAACAGTTAAAAGGAATGAGACACCGATGCATAAAATAACCAAAACTAATGAACAAAATCAGGAAAATACAAAATGTGAAATTCTTTCTGAAGTGAGTGAAGCGGTTAAACAGACGAATATTGAAAAACTCATCCAAAATGCAACTGTTGTCAAACGCAACGGTCGGATTGTCCCCTTTCATAAAGAGCGCATTCAAAATGCTATCGAAGCCGCTTTTCGAGATGTGAAAAGCATTCCAAAACCCACTCCCCTTGATGATGACCTTATCTCTGCCATTGAAGAGATGACAAATAGCGTTGTAACTCAGGCTCTCACTCTAGGTGATAAAGGGATCTCTTTAACCGTTGAGGGCATTCAGGATTTGGTTGAAATCACACTGATGAAAAATGGTTTTCACGATGTAGCCAAAGGCTATATCATCTACCGAGACAAGCAAAAAGAAGCGCGCGAAGATTCGATCGAAAATATTAAAATTTACCGCATTGATGATATTCAAGTGCGCTTTAATCCCATGAAGTTTTCAGGATCTATTGAACATCTTTTCCGCCGGTTTCACGGCATCGAAGGTGAAACGCCCGACGAGATCATTGAAACTGTCAATAATATGACAAAAATACTAATTGATGAAATCTATTCCCTTTCTCAAATCAAACAACTCCACGTTTCAGATATTCAAGATCTCACTGAAAAATTCCTGATGAAAGAGGGCTTCTTCGAAATCGCCAAAGAATATATTTTGCAACGCGTTGGCAAATTAGAAGAAATGAAGGAGAGAAAACGACAGTCGGCAACTAAAGACGAAAAGACATTTGAGTACATCACGCATGATGCTAAAACAAAAATAATGACCCGTTCAAGACTGCTCAAAAAAGCAAAACATGCCTGCCATAGCCTTGATAACACCAATGCTGAAGAGCTCCTTGACGAGGCGATTAAAAATTTTTATAAAGGCATTAAAGAAGAAGAAATTGACCGCGCGATGATCATGGCTGCACGCGCTAAAATCGAGCGCGAACCGGAATATACAAAAGTGGCATCGCGGCTCCTGCTTGATGTCATTTACCGCGAGAGCATGCAAGTCTCCTTTCTCGATCCCGATCTTAAACAACTCCATAAGAAGTATTTTACCCGTTATTTGAAAAAAGGAATTTCTGTTGGACGTGTTTCCGAAAAACTCCTTGATTTTGATTTGGAAGCCATTGCAAGTGCTCTTGATATTGAGCGCGATGATCTCTTTTCTTATCTCGGCCTTCAAACACTCTATGATCGTTATTTCCTTCATCACCTTGAAACAAGAATTGAAACACCCCAAATCTTTTGGATGCGCGTTTCGATGGGACTTGCGATTGAAGAAGCCGATAAAACGCAAAAAGCGATTGAGTTTTACAACACGCTCTCCCGTTTTCACTACACTTCGGCGACTCCAACGCTCTTTAATGCGGGAACACCCCACTCTCAGCTCAGCTCATGCTATTTGCTCACTGTGATGGATGATCTTCACCATATTTTCAAAACGGTTTCCGATGATGCACAGCTCTCAAAATGGGCCGGCGGAATCGGCAATGACTGGACCAATGTGAGGGCAACCGGCTCTCGTATTCACGGCACGAATGGCAAAAGCCAGGGCGTCATTCCTTTCCTCAAAGTGGCGAATGATACGGCCGTCGCGGTCAACCAATGTTTTAATCCCGATACGAGAATCTTTACCAACCAGGGAGTGAAGCCCATCGCCAATGTTGCTATTGGAGATCTCGTTCTTGGTATTAGCGGGACATACCGCGAGGTAACTGATCGCTTTGTTTACAATCAAAAAGATCCAATGATTGCGATTAATATCAAACATTCACTTGAACCCATTCACGTGACAACAGCTCATCCCTTCTATGCAATGCAAGGGGTCCCAAAAGAACAGGCCGTTTCTCGCACTCATGCGTGGATTGAAAAGGGAAAAGTATCCCCAACTTGGGTCGAAGCAGCTCAATTAAAAGTAGGGGATTACATCGCTCAAGCTATCCCAAAAGAAGTTGTTGTTGTTCCTGAACTCACTGAAGATGACGCTCGCCTCTACGGTATTTTACTCGGTGACGGCCACTTGTCTAAAAGCGGATCCCAGTGGGGCGTTTCAGGTAACCCTAAAAGTGATGCCCATCTAGACTTTATCAGAGAATATCTCACTCAGCATGGCATTCACTTCTGGGAAACGGCGCGAGGTGATTCTTATATTCAAATCCATTGGGCTGCAGGCCGTGGTGTTGTCAGAGATGCAACATCAGGTCAATTTGTATCGTCAGGGGCCCCAACACTTCCCTTTGAACACGCTGATCTCTATGATAATGAGGGCAACAAATATATTGCCCCTCGATTTGCACACTTACCAAAACAACAACTACTGGCTCTACTTCAAGGTCTAATAGAAACGGATGGCAATGTCTCACGCGGTAAAGAGATCACTTTCTGCAATACGTCTTTGCATCTCATCGAAGGTGTCCGTTATCAATGTTTAAGACTCGGCATTCCCACTGCAGGCAATCGAAGAGAGCGCTCTTATGACCATGAAGCCCGTCGGTCCGATGCTTCTACAACGACATTTAAGGGGAGCACAATCTCTTATGACTTGCGTATCCCTGCCGTTGCATCTCTTGCAGAAAAAGTAGGCTGTCAACCTGTGACTAAACAAAATTGGCTTTCAACTCCGGGATTCGTCTGGAGTCGAATCACTTCAGTTGAAGATCAAGAAAAAACAGCTGTCGTTTGTGACCTCGTCGTTGAGGGTGATGAGTCTTACATGACCACAGCAGGCCTTGCTCATAATGGCGGAAAACGAAAAGGAGCGATGTGCGCTTATCTCGAGACGTGGCACCTCGATATTGAAGACTTCCTCGAGCTGCGTAAAAATACGGGAGATGAGAGACGCCGCACACACGATATGAATACGGCCAACTGGATCCCCGATCTCTTTATGAAGCGCGTTCAAGAGAATGGATCGTGGACGCTCTTTAGCCCGAGCAATGTTCCCGACCTTCACAGTCTTTATGGTGAAGCGTTTGAAAAGCGCTATCTCGAGTACGAAGCGCAAGTCGAAAGCGGTGAGCTAAAACTCTTTAAAAAAGTAGAAGCTGTCGCACTATGGCGAAAAATGCTCAGCATGCTCTTCGAAACAGGTCATCCTTGGATCACATTTAAAGATGCCGCTAATGTACGCTCCCCTCAAGATCATATGGGGGTAATCAACAGCTCTAACTTATGTACTGAGATTTTTCTTAACACATCCGAAACGGAAACGGCCGTCTGCAATCTCGGCTCAATTAACCTAGTTGAGCATGTGACAAAAGAGGGTATCGATGAAAAAAAACTCGCTTCAACCGTTGAAGTGGCTATTCGTATGCTCGATAATGTGATCGACATTAACTTTTATCCCACACAAGAAGCGCGCAATGCCAACGTAAAACACCGCCCCATCGGCCTTGGAATTATGGGCTTCCAAGATGCCCTTTGCATGCGCAAAATCTCTTATGCTAGCCACGAGGCCATTAATTTTGCAGATGAGATCATGGAGCTAATCGCTTATTATGCGATCCTCGCTTCAACAAAGCTCGCTAAAGAAAGAGGAACTTACTCTTCTTATAAAGGATCCAAATGGGATCGGGGCATTCTGCCGATCGATACACTGGATCTTCTCGAAAAAGAGCGCGGCACGCCCATCGATGTCGAGCGCACGATGCGCAAAGACTGGACAAAGGTGCGAGAAGCCGTCAAAAAGTATGGTATGCGCAATAGCAATACCATGGCTATTGCCCCTACTGCAACAATTGCCAACATCATTGGAGTCTCTCCATCGATTGAACCAAACTATAAAAACCTCTATGTGAAGTCAAATCTCTCAGGAGAGTTTACCATTTCAAATCGCTATCTCGTTGATGATTTAAAAGAGATTGGTCTTTGGAATGATGAAATGCTCGACGACCTCAAATACTATGACGGATCGCTTAGCGAAATCCCCCATATTCCTCAAGATATTAAGATGAAATATCTCACGGCATTTGAAATTGATCCCGATTGGATTATCAAATGCGCAGGCCGCCGCCAAAAATGGATTGATATGGGACAATCCCTTAACTTATACCTCTCAGAACCAAGCGGTAAAAAAATGCATGAGATGTATTTCCTCGCTTGGAAAAATGGCCTTAAATCCACCTATTATCTCCGCGCGCTCGCTGCAACGCAAATTGAGAAATCATCGGTGGATATTAATAAGAGAGGTCTTCAACCCCGCTGGATGAAAAATTCTTCAGCTTCGAGCAATATCAAAGTCGATCGATCAACTCCTAAAATGAGCGAAGGCGCCGTCTGCTCGATGGAAGAGGGATGCGAGAGTTGCCAATAATTATACACTTTGAACTAAAAAGGATGCGAATATGATTGAAAACGGAGAACTAAAGCGCGTTGAGGCCAAAAAGAAGCGGCTAATCAACTGCACAGCTGTCGATGTGAACCAACTGATGCCTTTAAAATACCACTGGGCGTGGGAACACTACCTGAACGGGTGCGCAAACCACTGGATGCCGACAGAAGTTCCTATGGCTAAAGACATTGAGACTTGGAAATCAGATGATCTATCACAAGAGGAGCGCCGCTTAATCAAGCGCAATTTAGGCTTTTTCTCGACAGCAGAAAGCCTTGTAGGGAATAATATCGTGCTTGCAATTTTCAAACACGTAACTAACCCCGAAGCGCGTCAATACCTGTTGCGCCAAGCCTTTGAAGAAGCCATTCACACGCATACCTTCCATTATATTGTAGAATCGCTTGCCCTTGATCCGGGTGAAATTTTCAATATGTATAATGAAAATGAGACGATTCAGCGTAAAGACGCCTTTGAAATGCGTCTTACCGAAGACATCTTGAAAGACAATTTCTCAACTAAAACGCCTGACGGTGCGCAAAAATTCCTCGAAAACCTCATCGGTTACTATATCATTATGGAAGGCATTTTCTTCTATAGCGGATTTGCGATGATTCTCTCTATGCAGCGTCAAAATAAAATGACGGGGATCGGAGAGCAATTTCAATATATTTTGCGCGATGAGACAATCCATCTCAATTTCGGAATCGACTTAATTAACTCGATTAAAGAGGAAAACCCCGGACTTTGGACCTCTGATTTTCAAAACTATATCATCGACTTAATTAAAGAAGCCGTTGAACTCGAAATCGCTTACGCTAAAGACTGTTTGCCTAATGGCATACTGGGTCTTTCTGCTGATATGTTTGAGGATTATGTTGGCTATATCGCCGATCGCCGCCTTGAGCGCATAGGCCTTAAACCAATATATCTCACGAAGACACCTTTCCCTTGGATGAGCGAAGTGATCGATCTCGGCAAAGAGAAAAACTTTTTTGAAACAAGAGTGACTGAATATCAATCAGCCGCTAGCCTTTCTTGGAACTAATATGGATTAGGGGATTTCCATTGATGGGGATCCCCTTTTTTAGAATTGGTATAAAATCTAGAAACCTCTATGGAAAGAAAGAGATACCAAAAACGTAAGTTGTGGGGTATTTCTTATATCTTGAATCACTCCCGGTATATAAAAAAACTTTAAAGAAATCATCAAGAGAGACATAATCCCTCAACTTGTTTAGTCGAGTTTAAAATAAAAATGGATTGTTAATGAAGCCAAAGTACAAAGAATCAGAGCAGTACAAAGATTTTATCTTTAAAAGAGTTGTTCCTATCGATGAGATCAACTGCGTTTTGTACGAGCTTGAACATCAACCGACCAAAGCTCAAATTGTTCATATTCAAGCTGATGATCCTGAAAATGTTTTTTGTCTTTCCTTTCGCACCTATCCTGAAAATGATAATGGTGTAGCTCATATTCTCGAACACACCGTTCTTTGCGGCTCTGAAAAATTTCCCGTTAAAGACCCCTTTTTCTCTATGCACCGCCGCAGCCTTAATACTTTTATGAATGCTTTTACCGGATCGGACTTTACCTGCTATCCGGCTGCATCTCAAGTAGAAAAAGACTTCTATAATTTACTCGAAGTTTATCTCGATGCCGTCTTTTATCCCGAGCTCAAAGAAATGAGCTTTTTACAAGAAGGGCATCGCATTGAATTCGAAGATCCAAAAGATCCCACCTCTCCCCTGACTTATCGAGGCATTGTATTTAATGAAATGAAAGGAAGTCTCAATAACCCTGAAATGCGTCTTTGGCATTCGATGCAAAAGGCCCTCTTTCCCAACCTCCTCTATCGCTATAACTCAGGTGGAGAGCCGGCTGCTATCCCCAACTTAACCTATGAAGAACTCAAAAAATTTCATGCGACTTATTATCACCCCTCTCAATGTCTTTTTTATGTCTATGGCAATCTCGATCTCAAACATTATCTCGATTTTATCGATAATAAAGTATTAAAGAAGACCACTAAAAAACCGGCGCTTCCCCTCATTCCAAAAGAGAGCCGAGCTAAAAAACGACAAAAAATCACAGATACTTTCCCCTCGATTGAAGGCGATCTTACCAATAAAAATATGGTTGCTTTCGGATGGCTTACGACCGCAATCACTGATACTGTCGAGACATTAGCCCTTACCCTTCTAGATGCCATTTTAATGGAAAATGACGCCTCTTTAATCAAGGCCGAATTACAAGCTTCAAAGCTGACGGTCTCCGCCGATGCCTTTATGGAAACGGATATGAGTGAAGTTCCATACATTATTGTCTGTCGCGGCTGCAATGCCGAAAATGCCGATGCTTTGGAAAAAATTCTCTTTCAATCTTTTAAGAAAATTGTCAAAAGCGGAATCTCTCAAAAGAGCATTGACGCTGCGATGCATCAGCTCGAACTGTCCCGTGTTGAAATCACAAAAGATCATGGCCCCTACGGTCTTTCTCTATTTATGAGAAGTGGTCTTCTCATGCAACATGGCGGGAATCCGGAGGATGCTCTTAAAATCCACTCTCTTTTCGACGAGCTTAAAGAACACCTTAAAGAGGAAAAATATCTCGAAGAGCTCATAAAAAAACACTTTATCGATAATCATCACTACGTCCGCCTTCTCATGAAACCCGATCCGAGCCTAGAACAAAAAGAAGAAGATGTAGAAAAAAAGGCCCTTGAAAAGATCAAACAAAAACTCAGTCCCGTTGAAAAAGAAAAAGTGATTGGAACAGCGCTTGCTCTCGAGCGATTTCAAGATGAACAGGAAGAAGCCAGCATTGACTGTCTCCCCAAACTCTCAATTCAAGATATCCCCAAAAAGGTGAGTGACTTCCCCCTCAACTTCGAGATGGTCAATCAGCTCGGTTTGTATCATCATGAGACATTCACAAATGGGATGACCTACGCCGATATCATTTTCGATCTATATGATACCCCAATGGAAGATCTTCACATCCTTAAACTCTTTACATCCATTATCACAGAACTTGGATCAGGGATTCGAAATTACAAAGAGACATTGGAGTTTGTTCAATCTTTTACGGGGGGTATTTACGCCTCACTCTCCTTTAATCCCATTTATAATAAGCCAACTATTTTGCGCCCAACCCTTTCTATTCACGGTAAATCCCTATCGCGCTTTAACGATCACCTCTTTACTATTTTGAAAGATACGATTTTAACCCCTCAATTAGATGATACCAATCGAATTAAAGAGCTGATTGAGCAAACCTATACGATTCTCTACGACAAGATCAATCGCAATGCTTTAAATTATGCCGTGAAGTCGGCATTAGCCCCTTTTTCCGAACACAATTTCATCATAAATGAAGTTTCCGGTCTTCCTTACTACCTCTTTATTCGCGATCTTGCACTCAATATGGAAACAAAACTAGAACCCGTTCTCATCAAGCTCAAAGCAGTAAAAGAAAAACTTTTCCATCTCAATAACCCTCATCTGGTGATGACAAGTGATCGAGAAACACTCGATCATATCAAGAAGAAAGACGTTTATAAGATGACCCAAATCCCCTCATCCCCCTTTTCTCCTTGGGTTGGAAACTTTCAAATCCCCTCACAACCCAACATTGGAAAACTCATTTCTTCTCCGGTAGCTTTTATTTGCCAAGCCTATTCAACCCTTTATTACGATCACCCCCTCTCTGCAGCCCTTTATCTCGCAACATTCATTATGGAGAACAGAGTACTTCATCAAAAAATTAGAGAGCAAGGAGGAGCCTATGGCTCGGGAGCCAGTTATTATCCATTGACGGGCAATTTCTATTTTTACTCCTACCGAGATCCCAATCTGAATTCGACTTTAAAAGCCTTTAAAGATGCAATTGATACGATTGCAAAAGGGCAATTTAACGATCAAGACCTCCTCGAAGCAAAACTCGGCCTCATTCAAATCCTCGATATCCCCATATCCATTGGATCTATTGCAACAGTCACCTATTTTCGCGAAAGACAGGGAAGAGTTAGAGAAGTGCGCCAAGCCTATCGAGATGCCATTTTAAATGCGACAAAACAAGACGTCATCAATGCAGTTAAAGAAGCGCTCCTTAGTGGTGAAGATAAAAGTCAAATTAGCGTTTTTTCATCCAAAGAATTTTTGCAAAGAGAAAAATCCTTTATCCCTCTTGACATAAGCGATATATAGCCTTAACATGGTGATCCCTGATTGTAACTATGAGGCCATACCATGAAAAATACGATAGTCAATATTGCTACCTTTATTTCTCTTTCACTTTCAGCCCCTATGCAGGCAAGTATTTTCAACTTCTTTTCTTCTGACGATAAGTCGGAAGAAAAACAACAGGTTGTTACTCAAGAAACTCCTTCTCAAGCTAATCCTCAACTCGCATACACTGCAGACAATAGCGACCCATTGATTGCAGCCGGCCGCAATCAGATGCCGCCTTGTGATCGCTCACGCGACAATAGTGCTCTATCTAATGGAAATGAGGGAATTAACTACGCAAAACTACTCACACGGACATTTTCAAATGTCGCTAAAAAAGCGATTCCTTCTGTTGTTTTCATTAAAACAGAGGTTCCTGCCGAAGCCGATTATGGACAAATGAATCCGTTTGCCGATGATTTCTTCTACCGCTTTTTTGGGGGTACCCCTCCAAAACAACGCAATCAACCCTATAATACACCTCCGATGCAGATTGCCCAAGGTTCGGGATTTATTATTACAAAAGACGGCTATATCATGACGAATTATCACGTTGTGAAAGACTCAACAAAGATCACCGTCGATTTAAACGATAAAGAAAATTCACAGTACGAAGCGGAATTTGTCGGTGGCGATCCTCAAACTGACATTGCCCTGATTAAAATTACGGGTAAGGAAGACTTTCCCTATCTCGAACTCGAAGACATCAATAATGTCGAAGTCGGTGAATGGGCCATTGCGATTGGCAATCCTTTTGATCTCGAAGCATCAGTCACTGTAGGTGTTGTCTCTGCTAAAGGGCGCAATGATCTTCAAATTAGCGCTCTAGAAGATTTTCTCCAAACGGATGCCGCCATCTATCCCGGAAATTCAGGTGGACCGCTTCTCAATCTCGATGGAAATGTGATCGGGATGAATACCGCCATTTTAACAAACCGCGGCAACTTCATCGGCATCGGTTTTGCCATCCCTTCGAGCATCCTCGGTGTTGTCAAAGATCAGCTCATTCAAAATGGAATCATCACTCGCGGTTATATCGGTGTATTGCTGCAAGATGTTGAACCTAACATGATCAACGCGCTTCAACTCGATAAAGCGCGTGGCGCCATTGTAACACAAGTAATGCCCGATTCACCGGCAGCTCAAGCAGGACTACAGCAAGGGGATGTGATTCTTGAAATCAATGACCAAATCATGAAAGATCGAGAAACCGTACGCAATGCCATTGCTATTCTCCCTCAAGGATCTGTCGCTCAAGTCAAAATTAGCCGACTTGGTAAAGTGCAAATGGTCGATGTAGCCATCGGTAAAAATGATCAAAACCAGCACTATCAAATGACTGCAGTTGCACAAAAGCTCGGACTGCAAGTGCAAAACTTAAATTCGGATCTCGCTGCACAGTATGGCTATAAAAGCGATGATACCGGTGTGATCGTTACCGAAGTGCGCCCCGGATCAATTAGCTATACTGCTAAAATGCGCCCCGGCATGCTCATTAAAAACGTCAACCATGAACCGGTGACTAATGTCGATGACTTCAATGCAGCCCTTGAAAAGACACAGGGTAAAAATGTCTTTATCCTCGCTAATGACCGTGGCCGCCATATTTTTATTTCCCTATCCATGTAGGGATTGGATAAAAGATTGAAATGAAGACTTTTCTCGAATGGGATTGAAGTAATCCTTTTCGAGAAATTCTTTGATGTGATCACAGCCAAAATCTTTCGCGGTTTCAAGCCACCCCATTGCCGCTTCAAGATCATTTTTGGCAGCAGCAGCGGCAGCAGATCGCAAAACGAGATCGCTATCGGGCAAATTAACTAAGCAATTACCTGAAAGGGAGAGAACCGTATCGAAATCCCCTACTTCAAAAGCTGCTTTGTGGAGTAAAACTTTTCCCGTATCCGATAAGGATTTTAAATTAGGCTTTAATAATTCATAGGCTTGATTAAAATCGCCTTTGCTCATTTGAACCTTGGCGAGATCTTGCGTTGCCAATTGAAAAACCATTCCGGCTTTGGAGCGTGCCCGAATCTCTTCTAATAATGAAATCGCCTCCTCAAATTTTTGGCCGGTGACAAGCTGTTCCGCTTTAGCTAAATGCCCTTTGAGTTCATCATTTTCATCTACTCTTGTTGATGTGCGAATCTGTCTTGCATACTCAAAATTCTGAAAGGCAAAAAGAAAAAAGAGAATGCTAATAATAAAGTTTTGAAAAAAGATAAATGCCATCGCAATGAGAAGGGAAACAATCATTGAAGCAATAAAAGCACCGTGCCGTCCCTTATACCCAAAGACCCCCTCCAAAATAATGCGCATGAGTTGTCCCCCATCCAGAGGTAAAACGGGAATCAAATTCAGAATGGTCCATAGGAAATTGACTGTCACAATAATATCTAAAAAAGAAAGGATGAGAGGATTAGAAAAGACTTTTAAGAGAATAAGGGCTTCCCCAATTAAGAATAGCGAGAATCCAAAACAGGGGCCTGCTAAAACGACCAAAAACTCCTTAGGCAAAGAAATTTTAGGTTGAGTAGCATACGTCACACCACCAAAAGCAGTCAGTTCAATTTGCGGATTTTGTCCAAATGCCCTAGAAATAAGCGCATGTCCAAATTCATGAACGATAATCGAAATAAAAATCACTCCGATCCAAATCAGCATGCCCGTAAAATTGCGGCTAATGTAATAACCGATCAAACCCGCCGTTAAGAAAAAAAAGGGGGAAATTCTAATCGGGATAGATCGCTTTGCTTGCGTCATTTTTTTGCTCTCTTCATGGCATCAACCATGGCTTTTCCAATGTCAGCAGGAGTCTCACTCACAACGACACCGGCTTTTTTAAGGGCCTGAATTTTACCTTTTGCCGTTCCATGCCCCCCTGAAACAATCGCACCGGCATGCCCCATGCGCCTTCCGGGAGGAGCCGTCATACCTGCAATAAAGGCAGCAACGGGTTTTGTACAATTTTCAGCAATCCAATGGGCTGCTTCTTCTTCTGCCGTTCCACCGATTTCTCCAATCAGTAAAATCCCTTTTGTTTCAGGATCTTTTTCAAAGAGCTTTAGTATATCGATAAAATCCGTTCCATTGAGTGGATCTCCCCCAATTCCAACACATGTCGTTTGCCCAAGACCGAGCTGAGTTGTTTGCCAAACGGCCTCATAAGTGAGTGTTCCGGAGCGCGATACGATGCCAATTTTTCCATGTTTATGGATATATCCCGGCATAATACCAATCTTACACTCTCCTGCGGTAATGATTCCGGGACAATTGGGACCAATGAGTCTTGATGTCTTTGAAGCTTTCATAATGCGCTTTACTTCAATCATGTCCTTAATCGGTATCCCTTCCGTAATACACACGATGAGGGAAATTCCGGCATCTTCCGCTTCAATAATAGCATCGGCAGCAAAGGGAGGCGGCACAAAAATGAGCGATGCATCGGGGTCAACGGCATTTTTAGCTTCTTTTACAGTATCAAAAATGGGAAGGCCCAATGCTTTTTGCCCCCCCTTTCCGGGAGTCACCCCACCGACATATTTCGAGCCATAGGCTAGCCCTTCTTCCGTATGAAACAGTCCCGATTTTCCGGTAATTCCCTGAGTAATGATGCGCGTGTTTTTGTTAATTAAAATCGCCATATTCCTTCCCTATTTCACTGCCTGAATCACTTTTTTCGCTGCATCTTCAAGATCATCTGCCGTGATAATGTCGAATGTTGATCTTTGAATCATTTTTCTTCCCTCTTTGACATTGGTCCCTTCAAGCCGCACAATAATGGGAATTTGCGGTTTGACTGCTGTTGCAGCTGCAATAATCCCCTCAGCAATCGTTGCGCAATTCATAATCCCACCAAAAATGTTGACTAGAATGGCTTTGACATTGGGATCCTCTAAAATAATCTTAAAGCCTTCCGTTACTTTTTCCACTGAGGCGCCACCGCCTACATCTAGAAAGTTTGCAGGTGCCCCCCCATAATGAAAAATCATATCCATTGTGGCCATTGCAAGCCCCGCCCCGTTAACCATACAGCCTATCGTCCCTGTGAGAGGAACATAAGCGAGATCAAACTCTTTAGCGCGGCTCTCACTGCTCTTGACCTGGGTTGGATCGTAAAAAAGAGCGAGATCTTTTTGTCTAAAAAGGGCATTGTCATCGATAGAGAGTTTTGCATCGAGGGCAAATAATTGGTCATTATTTGTCAAAACGAGGGGGTTAATCTCTAAAGTTGAGGCATCGCAATCTAAAAAAGCTTTAGCAAGCCCTAGTGCGATCTGTTTTCCCTGCTTTGCGACATCTTTTTCCCATCCCATAAATTTAACAAGCTCAACGAGTTGATAGTTGCGCAGGCCCACACACAAGTCAATTGGCAATGTTAAAATGCGATGAGGGGTTTTTGCTGCAACTTCTTCAATATCAACTCCCCCTTCAGGTGAAGCAATCAAAATAGCTCTCGCCCTTTCACGATCAATGGTGCATCCTATATAATACTCTTTCTCAATATCAACCGCGGGTGTGATCATCACCTGGTGCGCTACAATCCCCTCTGCACCTGTTTGATTGTTGACGATCTTCATCCCCAACATGCCTTGTGCGAGCTCTTTTATTTTATCTCTTGAAGTTCCAACTTTCACCCCACCGGCTTTACCCCTTCCTCCTGCATGGACTTGAACCTTCACAACGGCAACATCGGTAGAAAGCGAAGCTAAAGCTTCATCAATTTCAGTTTCATTTTTGACAATCCGAAATTCAGGGATAGGGATCTTATATTTCTTCAAAATCTGTTTGGCTTGATATTCATGTGTATTCACGCTTGACTCGAACCTCTTAACATATTCTTTATCTTTTGATTTCACTACGGTATAAATTTACTTATGTGATAGATTCTTATTATCGATCAACCGAAAAATCAATCGCTTTTCGAAGGCATATCCATGTTTAAATTCTTCAAATCGGGTATTAGCAAACTCAAAAATGCACTTAAAAAGACCCAAGCTAAGTTGACTTCGGAATTAAAAGGTCTTTTTTCTAAGCCCCTGTCTGAAGATACGTTAGAAGAACTCGAACGCATTTTGTATGAGGCTGATCTCGGATCGATATGCGTGGAGGAGTTTGTCAGCCATATTCGCGATTTTCATAAGAAATCACAACACAAGGGAATGGATGCCTACATTCTCGAAATGAAAGACTACTCCAAAAAAATTCTCTCTTCGCATCTCGACGTCAACGAAGAATTAAAGCACCCCCATCTTATTTTAGTTGTTGGAACCAACGGATCGGGAAAAACCACTTCCTGTGCAAAACTTGCCAAATTTTATAAAGATCAAGGAAAAAAAGTCCTTCTTGCGGCAGCCGATACCTTTCGCGCCGCAGCCATTGACCAACTCTCGATTTGGGCCGATAGGATCGGCGTTGATATTGTTAAAGGTCAACCTTTTGGAGATCCCGCAAGCGTGGTTTATGATGCCATTACAAAAGCGCTCGCAAAAGATTTTGATGTGATTATCGCCGATACGGCAGGTCGCCTCGAATCCAAAAAAGATCTCATGCGAGAACTTGAAAAAATCCGACGTACGGCCCAAAAACTCATCCCCGATGCCCCCCATGAAACACTCCTTGTCATCGATGCAACAACGGGACAAACAGCTATAGAACAGACAAAGATCTTTAATAGCTTTACACCTTTATCTTCACTTGTGTTATCTAAATTAGACGGCTCGGCAAAAGGGGGGATTATCCTTGCCATTTATCGACAGCTTAATGTTCCCGTCCATTGGGTCGGAACAGGGGAGACAATTGATGATTTTGCCCCATTTGAGATCGATGAATACTTAGATGCACTTTTCCAACTCTAACCCGCATTTTGGTATAATATCAAAGAGAAAGGCCCATTAAGTCAGATATTTTGTATGGATGATATAAAAAAAGAATTTATTTCCCTAACAGCTCATTTTAAGGGATGGCTGGAAGACAATAGACCTGAGCTTTACTTTGAGGTGCCCATTGCCCCAATGACCTCACCTCCTTTAAAGGTCCTTCCAAACGAACCTTCATTTCCTCTACGAGAAACACCCCTTCCGTCGGCTCCCGTTCCACCTCAACTCGTCAAAAGAGATTTTTTGCATCGCAAAAAAGTTGTCATTGAAAAGAAAGCCCCCACCTCTAAACCGCAAGAGGTAAAAAAACAATCCCGGACCATTGAACTCTCTCCCATTCAACTGGAAGAAGAAGATCCACTTGCGGATGTGGCTCGCTCTTTTCAACAAGCTTGTCCTCATATATTGATCCACGATGCCATTCCCTCCGATCGCAAGGCTAAAATTGTAAAAAACGCTTGGAAAATCAAACGCCAACTCATTGATGTCCCCATTTTTGTTTCAAAAGAGCTCCATCCCTTCCTCCCCTTCTTTCACAATTTAGCTAAAGCTATAGACATTGCCTTCGCCCCATCAAAAGTCATTGAAATTGAAACGTTTGAACAAAAAAATTTGTGGGGAGAGCTTCTCGATCATAAACATATTCGCTTGATCTTGTGTCCCGATCTGGTCTTATGGGCCTCTCCCTATCTGGTCACTCACTATAAAAGGTTCCCCGTTAAGAATGCCCACAGGCTGAACGACATCGACTTGCTCCTTTTATCCGATCCTGCGCTCTACTTAAAAGACCCTTTATTAAAACGCTCTCTTTGGAATATGCTAAGGCAAAAACTCGTCCAAAATTGATGAAATTTGATCTTTATGCGACAGTCATTATCGATGAGCAGGCTATCAAACCTCTCGACTATGGAATCCCCGATCACCTCAAAGGAGATGTTCAGGAAGGATCACGCGTCCTCATTCCACTTCGCAGCGCAAAAGTAAAAGGAACCGTTCTTTATATTCGCAAAAAAACGGCACTTAAATCGGTCCAACCCCTCCTTGAAGTGATGATGGAAAAACAAAAGATCCCCGAGGATCTTTTTTCTCTTGCGCATTGGATGTCAAAATACTATGCAACGCCTCTTCGAAAATGTCTCAACTGCATTCTCCCTTCCCCCGTACGAGATGATAAAGAGCAGCAAAGAAAATATCTGATCAAACGCGCCCTATCCAAACCTAAAACAATCGCCCTTTGCGCAACCTTACGCGAAAAACATCCGGCTCAAGCAGCCATATTAGAAGCAATGATCAAATATGATAAGGGAATCTTCCTCTGCGATCTTTTAAATGAAACAAAAGTCTCTCAAAGCCCCATTGAAACTCTCATTAAAAATAAAGCTCTTGTAAAAGAGCATATGACTATTGACCGCTCTTTGCTTTTGTCTGATGAATATTTTCAAACAAAGCCCAAAACCCTGAATGAAGAACAAGCGAAGATCCTCACAGCACTGGAGCTTGCCCTTTTAAAGGCCTCCTTTGAAACCCATCTTCTTCATGGGATCACGGGATCCGGAAAAACCGAACTTTATCTTCAACTCATCCAAAAAACACTAAATCAAGGTAAATCCGTCATCTTACTTGTTCCCGAAATTGCCCTTACGGCACAAACGATTGAACGGATCAAAGGGCGTTTTCAAAAGGAGATCGCTATTCTCCACTACCGCCTTTCGGACGGGGAAAAACTCGATACCTGGAAAAATATTCATGCGGGAAAAATTAAAATTGTCGTCGGAGCCCGCTCAGCCGTTTTTTCGCCTCTTCCGAATTTGGGACTCATCATCATTGATGAAGAGCAGGATAATTCCTACAAACAAACAGATGAAATGCCTTGCTATAATGCACGTGATGTCGCCATCGTGCGCGCTAAGCTCTGCAATGCGCTTGTCCTTTTAGGAAGTGCAACACCCTCACTTGAGAGTTATTATAATGCTCTTCACGGCAAGTTTATCCTTCATACTTTAAAAGAGAGGGCAGGAAATAGCCAACTTCCTAAAGTATCTATTATCGATATGCGCCTCGATCGCGAAGGATCAACGAATCACCGTTTTTTTTCAGAAACCCTTCTTAGCCAAATGAGACTCAAAGTGGCAAAGGGAGAACAAGTCATCCTCTTTCTTAATCGCCGTGGAACTTATAGCCTGCTTAAATGTGAAAAATGCGAACATGTCCTGCAATGCCCCCACTGTGATCAATCCCTCACTTTTCACCGCTCCGAGCATCACCTTTCTTGTCATTTATGTGGATATACTCTTACGCCGCCTCCGACAACCTGCCCTGAATGCAAAACGGGAGAAACCATTCGCTTTAAAAGCCCGGGAACCGATCAAATTGAGCGCTCGCTCAACGCAATGTTTCCCGATATCCGCACGCTGCGGATGGATGGAGATACGACACGAAAAAAAGGAAGCCACGATCAACTCTTCAAACAATTTAGAGCGGGAAAAGCTGATGTATTAATCGGAACGCAAATGATAGCAAAAGGGCTTCATTTTCCTTCAGTCACCCTTGTTGGAGTGCTCAATTCCGATTCCTCCCTCAATATCCCCGATTTTAGAAGTTTTGAGACCGTATTTCAACTGATCACACAAGTCTCGGGCCGAGCCGGGCGCAGTGAACTACGCGGTGAGGTTATTATTCAAACGCGAATGCCCGAACACGAAATTTTTGCCTTTGCCTCTAAAGAAGACTATGATGGGTTTTACCGCTTTGAGATTGAAAATCGAAAACTTTTTCTCTATCCCCCCTTTTCACATCTTATTAAACTCGTTTTTTCAGATACCGATGAGTCGATCGCTCTTGATTTTGGAAAGGCATTCCGCTCTAGCCTGATTCAAAGCCTCCCAAATGCCTTTACAATCGCTCCTATTGTCCCCTGCGGTCTTGCAAGGGTCAAAGATCGCTTCCGCTTTCAATTCTTTGTCAAAGGAGAAAAAATCATGGCGGCGAGTCAGGCGATTCAACAACTCCTGGCAGACAGCAAACGGCCAAAAAACCTGCGCGTTCTGATCGACGTCGATCCCCGCGACACGGCATAAAAAAAAGGACTCCCTTCCGGGAGTCCTTTTAAAGTCGAATAAGTTTTTATCGGCTAGCTAATACCGGGAAAAATCCGATCAGTCCTTCAGCAAAAGTTTGAAGAGAGATAGCGCCTAAGATCAACCCGCCAATTCGCGTGATAATATTGATCCCGGTGTGCCCTACTTTTCGCTCTAAAGCACCGGCATAATACCAAATGATCCCGATGATAAATGCGATCACAATGCAAATCCCCGATACAATCAATTGATGTTGCAAATTAGGGATATCGCCAAGACGGATAATGATCGTGCTAATCGCTCCGGGACCGGCAATCAGCGGAATGGCAAGAGGGACAATCGCAACCGACTCTTTTTGCATCGCCTCTTTTTCTTCTTCTCTTGTCTTCTTAAGACGGGATGTTTCTGCGTTGAGCATTGTAAAAGCAAGCATAATTAAAACAAGGCCTGCCATAACTTGAAAGGCATACACTTTAATAGAGAGTGCCTGCAACATATAGTTCCCTACAAAAGTCATTCCAACTAAAATGACCGCAACGGCAATGCTTGCCTTAATGGCAGTTTGTTTCTTTTGCTCAATGGTATGATTCTGAGTCACCATTAAAAAAACGGGTAATGCCGACATCGGATTACAGATAATCAGCAAAGTAATGAAAAAACTAAAAAAATTAATAATGTCCATAAAATATATTGTATAAAATTTTCCCCTATCCATAGACCTATTTGGTTCCGTCATCGGAAGGGATCATTTATTTATTATGATCGAAGTTCAGATTCACTGCAAGAGGCAGACTTCTAACCCGCATTTCTCATAAATTTGAGCCCTCCTCATCCGTACCTGTTCAGCTATCTTTCCGATCATGCTCATCACCAATGTCTTGAGGATATTGGCTCTTCGCACTATCAAAAATCTATCCCTTCAGGCTGCAGCCCTCCTCCCCAACTTTGTGAGAAATGCGGGCTAAAGAAACAGCATTGTATTATAACTAATAAATTATTTTAATATAGTTAATTAACTAACAAAAGTTTATACTGTTTATTCAAAAATGAAATAAAAAGGAAATTTATGATGTTCTGTTGTTGTCAATCAAGAACGCCTGTCCACCCTGAACCGGACACAAATGAAGCCCCACCTACAACATGCCGGCGCATTCAAGCCTCGCACAATGAAATCTGGGACGCCGGCGGAAGGGGCGCCGTAAGAGGAACTCAAGCAGGTTTTATTGTTGGTGTTGGACTTGGGGCCTTTGTTCCGGAACTTGGCATGCCAAATTCCTCAGCACGCAGCCTAAGAGGAACCCTTGTTCCAATCAATGATCCCGGAGCAAGTGCCGTGACTCAAAATAAACTTCTACTTATTTTTTATAGCACCTTCGTTGGCGCTGTTGGCGGAGCGGCCGTTGGAATTTGCCGAAAAATCATCCAAATTTGCCATTAGACCTCTTTGAATCTAGAGCGGAAGACATATTAAATAAATTCTATTTTTCATTGAAAAAAATGAGAACTATAACGAGCTACCTTTACAATGAAAATGATTAGAAAAACACCAGTGGCAAACCCATGAAAGCCTTTTTTTGTTTCTTTTCTCTTCCATTGACAAGCAAAATAGATAATCAAAGCAAGATTCACAAGAATAAAGAAAAAATCACTCATATTTCCTCAATTGTCGATCATTTTATCTAGAGAACGTTGTTCATGTCGCTTCTCTTTTTCCATCTCATGAAGCGAGTCATATATTTTTTTAGCTTCTTTCATTTCTTTAACGCCATCTTTTATTTGAGGAAACGAGTATACTTAAAAATTTAATTTCGAAAGAGGTCTATTGACAATTCATGATGCCGGAAAAATACTATGCCGGTTTCAGTTCAAGAATACTGAGATACCATAACACCAACTGACTCCCTTTTTCAGTAAGGTGATAGCTTCTTTTCCCATCAATGTCTAACGAAGCGACCCATTCTGAGGAATACTCATCATCCTCACCTAAAACTTCGATCCCTATCTTTTCTTGTATTTCACCCAAAAGCGATGCGGTAGGTCCCCATGGAATCGTCTTATTCATCGACATTGTATGCACGTGATCTACGACCAAATCCGGCGTATAGGCAGTGTGGACCTTTTTTTCTATCCGTAAAAATTGAGGAACTAGCAGCCCGGATGAGGGAACACATAATCCAACGGCCTGAGCCTGAAATGCCCCTCTAATTTCTTTATATTCTTCAGGAGACGGTTCCGGTAAATTAGCAAAATATTTCACGCAATGAATATATAAGCGGGTGACATCATCTATACGGGTTAAAAAATATTTATAAAAGGGGCTGATACTCATTTGATTCCACATCATTTCTCCGGCATAAGAGCGGACAAACTGCCTCATTCCCAGCTCGACATTATGAATAAAATGAACATTATTACTCCCCCCCTCAAACGTATCGAGAATTGCTTTAAAGACGCCGTCCTCATCCGCTATTTCTCTAACGCTCTCTCGTATCAGAGCGCTTCTTACTAGCGCTAACTGGTAATGGATATGCCATCTGGCATTGTCTGTTTTAGGTTCAAGAAAATACTGAATTTCTCGAATCCACCCTTCAGCGCACTGATTACCTATCTCACTCAATTCACAAAACTTTGATTTAAAATCATCTGAGTGAGCAATGCTAAGCAGAGTCATTTTTAAAAGCTTTTCAAAAGAGGTTCGATCCCCTCCCGCATAGTCAGAATCAACAGCCCAACCATCGCAAGCCCCTTTAATTCTTTTAAATCCGAGATACTGCTCATAACTCAATTCTAGGCTATGTTCTTCTTTAAATTGATCAAAATCCACTTCCGTATCGATGGCTTTTGTTGAACGCACCCTATCAGTATCTGTAAAAGTGATTTTATCCGATATAAGCCCTTCGCTTATAAGTCTTGATCGAACTTCCCCGAAACAATCGGTTAGCGATTTTTCTTCTATTTCAGCTTCCTCTTCAGCGGATAAAACCGTTAAATCTTTCGAATAGATCGATGTTGGATTCAGTTGTAGGTCATGAGCTCCCCTTAAAAACGCGTCCCATCTTTCGCTTGTTAATTTTTTATCTTCACATATTACATGTTTAGGTAAAGGATCCTCATCCGACATAAGTGGGGGCAAACGCTCATAGATATAAAAAAAAGCTTCAAATGTTGTATACGCTGCACTTAATGAAGACATCGGCCCAAAAAATGGCGCAAATACGCCCACAAATGTTATTAATTGTTGCAGATAATTATCGATAACGGCGGGTAAATAGCCATTGCGCTTCAAAACGGCCATTCCTAATAAAGACAATCCCACACCGGCTACAATTTCATGGCCGAAAACCCCCATGGCAACATATGCCGCCGTAGCTAATCCATCCAAAAATGCAGGAAGAAAATCGAGTACGACTTCTCCTAAGGGCGCTAACTTTTCGACATAGCCCATTGCATCGCAAAGGTATTTCAATCCTATTTGGTCTTCAGACAGGCCTGTCTTAAATTCTTCGATTTGTTCATATTTTTTTTTGATATAGATAGTGATAGCCACTCCAATCGGAATGACAGAGACGTAGCCGATCAGAGATGAGCCTGTTAAGACCTCAAATTGATTGCCGATACTGTTCAATCGTTCAGATCCGATCATCGCCGTCTCATACAACCGATCTCCGTCCAGCCCCATTGTTTGCATTTTAGTTGACTGCGTATAATCTCGACAGGCAAAGCCAACCCCTGAAATAACCGGAGCAAATCGAGTGGCTTGGTCTTTGAGATCTTGCATATAGCGAGATGCCGTCACATAATCTATAGGAAATAAGCTCAAAACAACCTCTTTGTGCATAAATATTGTATCAAAAACACGCCTAAATTTTAAGATATATACAAAATTTTAATTATATTTTTTAACTTAAGTCGTTGATTTTTATATAAGTAGAATGACTTTGGTTAAAAAACCCCCTCCATAAATAGGAGGAGATTTTTTAAAAATGCGAGACTAGACAAGAACAATTTGAGTCGATAAACTATTGAACTAAAAACAAGCGATTAAGTCCATGTCAGAAAAAAGTCCCGAATACCATCATTTTGAAGAATATCAGAACCGCCTTAGCAAACTCGAAGACATTAAGCGCTATAAGGTCGATCCCTACCCCCATCGCTTTGAATCGAAAAGCTCATGCGCGCATTTAACTTCTGAATATACAAGTGAGACAGCAACAAGTGAAGGTGCGGAGAGAGGTGAATCCGATCTCGTTTTTGCAGCAGGTCGTATTATTTTGTTTCGAGCGATGGGAAAAAATGCCTTTGCTCAAATCCAAGATGAAAGCGGCCGTATTCAGCTCATGTTCAATCGCGATCACACGAAGGTCGAAGGGCTCGATTCTCCTGAGATCACACCCATTAAGTTTATTGAAAAAAAACTCGATTTAGGAGACTTGATCGGTATTGAAGGACATGTTTTTAAAACGCATAAAGGTGAGCTCACCATCTATGTTAAAAAACTAACGCTCCTCGCTAAATCACTCCTCCCCCTTCCCGATAAACACTCCGGACTCGTCGACAAGGGCGTGCGCTACCGTAAACGCTGGATCGATCTTATCTGCCATCAAGATGTAATGGAAACATTCAAATTGCGCAGCACCATTGTGAAAATGATCCGCGACTATATGGATCAACACGATTTTATGGAAGTTGAGACACCCGTTTTACAAAATATCTATGGCGGTGCTGAAGCCAGGCCTTTCACGACAAAGCTCAATGCCCTCGATCAGGAAATGTTTTTGCGCATTTCTCTTGAAATCTCATTGAAAAAACTTTTGATTGGCGGATATGAGCGTATTTTTGAAATTGGTAAAGTCTTTCGCAATGAAGGGATCGACCGAACGCATAACCCCGAGTTCACCATGCTCGAAGCGTATCGCGCTTATTGGGATTATGAAGACGTCATGACCTTCACTGAAAAACTTTTTGAAATGATTGCCCTTAAGTTATTCGGTACGACTAAAATTGTATCGCGTATTGAAAAAGACAGTCAGGAACATGAAATCGATCTCAAAACGCCTTGGAGACGCCTGACAATGAAAGAGGCCATTCAGCGTTATGCCAATATTGATGTTGATGCTCTCAATGAAATGCAAATGCAAAAAATTCTTATTGAACAAACAGATCTCACTGAAGAAGACGTTAAAGATAAACCAAGAGGTCTTCTTATTGCCGATCTTTTTGGAGAACTCGTTGAAAAACACCTCATTCAACCCCATCACATTATTGATCATCCTATTGAAACAACACCCCTTTGCAAACTCCATCGCAATCCGAATTTAAGAGATGAGCAAATTGTCGAACGCTTTGAAACCTTCATTCTCGGTTTTGAGTTTTGTAATGCTTATAGTGAACTCAACGATCCCGTTATCCAGCGCAAGCTCCTCGAGCATCAAGCACAAAAAAGAGAAAATGGTGATGATGAAGCCTCTCCTATGGATGAAGAATTTATCGAGGCAATCTGCCAAGGGATGCCTCCGGCAGGTGGCCTAGGCATTGGAATTGATCGCCTTGTGATGCTCTTTACAGGAGTTCACTCGATTCGCGATGTCGTTTTCTTCCCCCTCATGAAACCGGAAGAAAACTAATGAGGGAATTGCAAAACTCCCTCTAACTATCTCTTCTTTAGCTGCGAGCCTTCGGGAGAGTCTTCAATAATGTATCCGTGAGAATGGATTAGATCTCGGTAGTGATCTGCTGCTTTAAAGTCTTTTTGAATACGCGCTTCTTGTCTTAAGCGGAGCGCTTCTAAAAGTTCTTCGGGAATATCCTGCTCTTCGTTAAATAGCATCACACCAAGCACCTGATCAAAGTGCTGTAATACCGTGATGATCTCATAAGCAGCCTTCTCTGAAATTTGCTGTCGATCGATCAGAGAATTGATGTCGCGAACTAAATTGAAAATAACAGAGAGTGCTTCGGAAATATTGAGATCATCGGCTAGAGCCTCTTTAAAGTTGCACTTGGCCTGCATTAAATAGTCTCGATAAGCGAAATCATGAGGGCCTTCATTAATGCGCTTGAGTCTCTCAATAAAATCATTCAGCCGTCTCACTGCATTTTTGGCTGCTTGCAAACCATCTATGGTAAAGTTCAATTGAATGCGGTAATGAGCTTGTAATAGAGCAAAGCGAACCTCTTTTCCGGAAAATCCTTTTGCCATGAGATCGCGCAAGGTAAAAAAGTTGCCTAAACTTTTAGACATTTTTTTTCCATTAACAAGGAGATGCTCACAATGGAGCCAATGTTTTGCAAAACATTGCTGTGTACAGGCTTCCGATTGAGCAATTTCATTCTCATGATGAGGGAAGATATTATCCACTCCTCCAACATGAATATCGAGAGTATCTCCCAGGTGTTTAATCGCCATCGCTGAGCATTCGATATGCCATCCCGGGCGTCCTTTCCCAAAAGGGCTATCCCAAAAAATGGGCCCATCTCTTTTTTCTTGATAAGCTTTCCAAAGAACAAAGTCGGCAAGATGATCTTTTTCATACTCATCACTGCTATTTTGCTCAGAGGCATTGGCTTTGAGATCCTCTAACGAAAAATGGGAGAGCTTGCCATAACATGGAAATTGAGCAATATCAAAATAAACACTTTGATCTTTCCCGATATAGGCAATCCCTTTGTCTAGCAATTTTTGGATCATTGCAATCATTTCAGGAATATGATCTGTCGCCTTAGGATAGATTTCCGCCTTCTCGATATTGAGCCTTTCCAAATCCTCAAAAAAAGCATCGATATACTTTTTTGTATACTCACTGAGAGGCTGATGCGCCTCAACAGCTCCTTTAATCGTCTTGTCATCGACATCTGTGATATTCATCACCTGCTTGACACCAAAACCAAAAAACTTGAGAGTCTTGCGCAAGAGATCTTCAAACACATAGGTTCTAAAATTGCCAATATGGGCATAGTCGTAGACAGTTGGACCACATGTATACATTTTTAAAGGTTCATGAGCGACAATCTTTTCTTTTTGTCTAGACTCAGTATTATACAACTTTAAATAAATAGATTTTTCATCCGGTTGCATCAATTTTTACCTTTTAAAGTGCTTCCATATCAGCAAGTTCCTGCTGGAACCTCGCATTGATCGCGCGATAGTCAATCTTTCCCGTCCCTGTCGTTGGGATCTTATCAACCACGTCAACCTTTGTAATCTTCACAATGCGCCCAAAACCGGAATCTTTCAACATTTCATTGACTGAATCTCGATCGAGCTCACATGTTGTTAATAAACCTAATTTAGGTTTTACGCCTTCTTTTTCAATAGCCGATAAGACAAAACAGGCTTCATTGGGATTAATATTAAAATGTCTTTCCAGTGATTGACAGATCAATTCATGCTCAACAGAAGCAAGGGAAACCATCTCCCCCCCAATTTTTACAAACCGCTTGAGGCGTCCCGATAAAACCAAAGCCCCCATCCCGTCAATATATCCAATGTCTGCACTGCGATAATACTTTTCCCCTTCAATTTCGATGAAAGTCTTATCCTTGCCCGGTCCAATATATCCTTCAAAAACAGAAGGTCCGCGAATACACACTTCCCCCGGCTTGTCATCATCAATGACCTCTTCCGTTTCGGGATTGATAATCCGTAGTGTAATACCCGGAAGCGGCTGTCCTACACCTTTTGCCCCCGTTCCCGGTCTTTGGATTGTGACAACAGGTGAACACTCCGTGATTCCATACCCCTCAATAAAAGTCGCATCAGGTGAGCCCAATTGAACAAGGGAAGAGCCTAATTCGGCAGGTGATTTTTCAGCTCCCGAGACAAATAGACGAACTGAGCGAAGCTCATGATCTTTTACAACGCGCAGCAAATTCATCAAAAAGCTCGGAGCCGAAGCCAATATTGTTAATCCATAGTATTCGATATCGAATGCCATTTGATTAGCATCTGTCGGATCCGGTGCATAAAAGACCTTCATTCCACAAAGCAATGGCAATAACCCAATGAGACAAAACCCAAATGAATGAAAAGGGGGCAAAACACAATACATAATGTCCGTACTCTGAAGGTTGATGCACGTCAAAGCAGCCGCCTGATTGCTTAAAATATTGCGATGAGATAGTGGAACTGCTTTTGGATAGGCTTCGGTCCCACTTGTAAATAAGATCACTGCATGATCTTCTCGATTGATTGACTCGAGATCGAGATGGCGTATCAGCGCTTTTGCCTTTTTCTTGGAAAGCATAGCCCCCGCAATTTTGTCTTTTAACGAGATGCTTAAGCGGATATCTTCCATCAACTTCAAATGATCATCAAGGCGGCCTAATTCCACTTGATCGAGCTTATCTAAGAATTTTCTCGAGCTAATCACATTTTTAATATTTAAAAGATCAATCGAATGTTCAAGAGAGCGCAGTCCTGCCGTCCAATTCAACATGACAGGAACCTTTTTTGCTAACATGATTGCCATGACTAAAATATACACACCGCATGAAGAAGGAAGCATAATTCCAATATACTTACCCTCCATTTTAGCAATTTTTTTAGAGAGAATGAGGGCTAAAAGCTTAAAGCGCTGATAAGTTAACTCCCCTGTGATCGCATCGGCACAAGCAACGAGATCTTTCATCCGATCGCATGTTTTCAAAAAGGAAATGGGAATATTGCGCTCATCAATCAGCGCCTGAATGGGGCGTATTCCTTCCTCAGTCCATTTTGCAATCTTTTTCTCTTCGATTTTAAAAGGATTTGTCTCTTTTTCTTTGCATTTTGTAGCAAGAACATATAAATCACGCACGAGTCGAAGCTCACCCGGCTGCACCTTGAGATGCAAGTCAAATTCCTTAGTTAGAAAAGCATAGACATTCGCAATATCAAGAGAATCCATTCCTAAATCTGCCGATAATTGCATCTCATCTTTTATCTCGAGATCGGGCTTATCAATCACTTTTTGAAGATACGGATTAATCTTATCCTTAGTTTTTTGAGAAATTTTGATATCTTCAGGGAAAAGGCTCTGTTTCTTCGGATCGAATTCAACCTGAGGAACTTTATCCTTATAAAACCGATAGGAGACTAAGCGCAAAGGCTCTTCTTTAACAATGCGCCCCTCATCATCACGATATTGGTTATAAAAATTCTCAAGATACTGATTCAAAGTCAACTTATCTTCCGTCTGAGGAAAATCGATTGGATTGACGGCAAATTCAAGCGTCACATCACGTCGAGGCGTTAAAAAAAGGAAGTTTTTGAATAAGATTTTAATCCCTTTCCAAACAAGTCCCCAGAAAGGAGGAATGCTTCCGGATAGAGCGCGCGAGAACATACTTCCCCAGAGCCCCTCAACGCGAAGCAATACAATATCGAAATCGCGATACTCAGTGAGCAAGCGATTAATCAATGAACTCCCTCCGATTTTTTCATGCGCCGTTCTCTTTAAAAATCCGGAAGGATAAATCAGAAGATTTTCCCCATTTTTCAAACGGGTCAAAATATTTTCAAAAGCCTCATCCCCTTTCTTCACTTTCCAAGTATTAACGGATGTTTCGAAATCCGGAATGGGAATGGCTCCCATTAAGTCCATGAAAAAGCGGGCTCCGGGATAGTAATAGAACTTTTCAACAACAAGAGGATGCGGTTTGAAGTTCTTCCACAAGTGGGCAAGAACAATAATCGGATCAATTTCAGCCGGATGGTTAGGCAAGATAAGGCAGCCCCGTTTAGACCCCTTAAGTTTTTTAAGTTCTTTAGTATTCTTAATCTTAATGCGATAGCGTAAAGAAAGCAATAAACGGACAGACCAACCAATCAGTCTAGCAATCCCCTTTTTCATTCCGGGTCCTTTCATTAAAAAATTCAAAGGAATCATTATAAATGATTTGCTATCTACTTGTAAATATCAGAGCTTCAACACAGCAAAAAATAAGGCTTGCCCGATTTTTCAGAAATTGCTTATATTCCGACCCTCTATAGATGCGCTGCTACTTGTTTTTCTTCTTAGAAAGAAAAACATTATTAGAAATTTGTCTGCGAATAACAACAAAGAAGTTAATTTGGATCCGGGTTCTTTAGAAAAAATTATGACAAATCCTTTTGTAATTGCAATTGGGGTTTCTGCCAGAACATTAGTTTGTGCAGTTTTATTATGCGCGGGTATTCAACTATTTGATTTCAGGAACCTTTCCTCTTTCTTTGGGAAAAGAAAAGTTTTCGGCCTATTTTTATTAATTTTAGGAATAAGGCTTTTGATTAGTATAGTATCCTTTTCTACACCATTTGATTACTAACTCGATTTTACAACTCATTTCGGTATATGGCATTGTTGCATAATTCATTTTTTACCTAACATGCTCATTATTAGTTTTTACCACAGAGAGCACAGAGCACCGGAATGCGCATTTTCTTGATTTTTCTCTGTGCTCTCTGTGGTTGTTAATGTCCTTATTGTCAATAACTTGATAGTTTATCGAATGATGCAACAAAGTATACCGGGAGTGATTCAAGAGTTGGAATTTATTGACTTAATATAATTAAATAAACATTGTTAAATTAAATAAGATATTTAATTGTAAATGAATGATGTCTACAAGAAATAAAAAAAAACGCATTAAAACAAGCTCTTCTCCTCAAAAGAAGACGCAACGCCAACATGCTACTTCTCTAAAGAAAAAAAGTCGGGGCAACTTAGCCTCCAAATCGACAAAGACCCTTTCGAGATCCGAACAAGAAATGTCTAAAAAAACAATACAAATTGCCCGTCTATTAAAGCAAGAAACCACCCGATCAAACCCCAAACGCTTTTCGTTAAAAACGCGGGTCTTTAAAAGAGGCAATGATTTAGAACATAAAGTCTATGAAATTCTGCGCCTGTTAAAAGAGCAATCTAACGGCATTTAAAAAATCCCCGTATATACCGCTCGTCATTCAAGAGTTGTTTTTTTTGTCGCCGGCATCCCCGCTTGGTCGATTTACCTCACCTCTGCCTATTGTCAATAGCGCGTCGGTTCGGTAAAGGGCCTTCGGCCCGATCGACCATCGGTGCGCCG
>JAIPIG010000013.1 GCA_021734805.1 Simkaniaceae bacterium | reverse complement strand
TATACCGAAATGAGTTGAAGAATTGGGATTTTAGCTTTGATGGCGCTTCGAATTTTTATCAGGCTTTAGCCGGCTTAATTTTTTGATCCTATTGAAGACAGGTCAAAAAATTAAGGGTGAGAAGTCGAAGATGCCGGCGAAGATAAAAACCAATTCTTCAATTTATTTCGGTATATACCGAGAGCTGTTAGCCCGCTTGGCCCCCATTCAACGAATGATCAAGTCATTGGCCATAAAGATTTTAACAATAACGGAGACTGAGGAAGGGCAGTTCTTATTTGTTAAAAAACTGATAATGAACATGTTAGATAAAAAATGAACGATGCAAAAACGCCATTTATCACCCCTTCCCGGTTCACATAATCTCCCAATATATATGTGTATTTTATTTCAGTGAATCGATACAATTGTCAGAGCAATTAAGGCGAATGGTCGGTTTTCTTAAATAATAAGGAAAACCCGTCAAACAACGACTAGGGCGGTGATTTTTTAATTTTTTTTTTAATTGGGGGCAAGGTCTATGCGCAGCATCCACCTCAAGGATGTCACGAAGTCAAAAGATGGCGAAGTGATCCTTAAAAATGTCAATCTTTCTATCCCGGCGGGTAAATTCTTTGCTCTCCTTGGACCTAGTGGATGCGGAAAAACAACGCTTCTACGCCTTATTGCAGGGCTGGAAACAGTCGATTCCGGATCAATTTATATTGGAAATCACAACGTTACCCACCTTCCGGTTAATAAGCGCAAAGTCAATATTGTTTTTCAAAACTATGCTCTTTTTCCCCATTTAACCGTCTTTGAGAATATTGCTTATAGCCTTGTCATTGAGAATCGCCCTAAGGAAGACATCCGCGAGCGCGTTATGAAGCTCCTCAAAGCCTTCGATCTCGAGCCCCACACGCATCGACTCCCCAAAGAGCTATCGGGGGGACAACAGCAGCGCGTTGCCCTTGCAAGAGCGATTGTGAATGAACCCGAAGTCCTCCTTCTTGATGAACCCTTAGCAGCTCTTGATTATAAACTCCGAGAAAAAATGCTCATCGAACTGATCGATTTGCAAGAAAAACTCTCAACAACATTTATCTATGTCACTCACGATCAGTTTGAAGCTCTGACAGTTGCCGATCAAATGGCTATTATGAATCATGATGGTGATATTGAACAAATCGGCACGCCCGAGCAAATTTATGAATTCCCGACTTCTTCATTCGTTGCGAAATTCGTTGGATCTACGAATATTTACAAAGGGATTTTACACGAAGTTGATAATGACACTAAAATCGATATTCCCGATTTTGGGCGCTTTAGCATCAAAGTCCCATCGAATAAGCCTTGGCTGAAGAGTGGTTGTTTAACCACACTCACGATCCGTCCCGAAAAAATCTTTCTATCCAAAAAACCTGTAGAAAATTTTTCAAATACGGTTGAGGGTACGGTAAGTGATATTGTCTACCACGGCCGCTCTACCCTATATATCATTAAGATTAATGATAAAATCCAAGTTCAGGTCTTTGAGCAAAATGAGGATCATTTCCCAAAAGAAATGATTGACTATGATGATAAAGTCTTCCTCTATTGGCAAAAAGAAAACGTCGTTTTACTACAGAACTAAAGGGGGAGTTAAAGATGAATGAAGTGTTAGAAGCGACTATCTTATCTTCGGAAACACAGTCATCACCTATCCGAAGACTCATTAGTGCTCTTAAAAGAGAAGCCCCTTTTGCGATTGGGATACCTGCTCTGATTTGGCAAATCCTCTTTTTTTATCTTCCTATTGCTTTGATGATCTTAGCCAGTTTTTTTGTTTGGAATGAACGCGGAACGCTTTCATTTTCAATCGCCCATTTTCGACATATTTGCCAATCATCTTATCTCTCATCAATCGGATCGTCTCTTCTTCTCTCTTTTTCAACCGCCATTACCTGTTTTTGCATTGGCTTCCCCCTTGCCCATTTCATTGCATTTCGTGGGGGGCGCTTTAAAAACATGTTTTTTTTCCTTCTGATCATTCCCTTTTGGACAAACTTTTTACTGCATATTTACGCTTGGTTTTTTGTTTTAGAAAAAGATGGATTCTTAAACACCATCTTACTCAATGTGGGACTTATTCAATCTCCTATCCACTTTCTCAATACCCCATTTGCCGTCATGCTCATGATGGTCTATTATTATGTCCCCTTTATGACTCTCCCCATCTATTCATCTCTAGACCGTTTTGATCCCTCTCTTTTAGAGGCCTCGCAAGACCTTGGAGCCTCTAAATTTCAAACCTTCCGCCGCGTTCTCCTCCCTTTGACGATGAATTCAATTCGCTCGGGATTTTTTCTCGTTTTTATTCCCGCCTTTGGAGAATTTGTCATACCGGAACTTATGGGAGGCGATAAAGATTATTATATTGGGAGTGTGATTTCTCAATTTATTCTAGGAGAAGAAACGGGACATTTAGGAACGGCTTACACTGTGATTAGCATCTGCGCTCTTTCCTTTTGCATATCGATTTTATTTTGGCTCTTTAAACACCTCTCTAAAGTCCTATCGGGAGGGGGATCGCGATGAACTCATTCTCAAGAATTAGCTCCACATTTTTTGTCATCCTTACATATGTTTTTCTTTATTTGCCAATCATTGTTCTTGTTGCTTTTTCCTTCAATACTAAGACATTTCCCTCCCCCTTTGAGCAATTTACATTAAAATGGTATCACCAACTTTTTTTGACACCCGATCTTTGGCAAGCCTTTTTTAATTCGCTTGTTGTCGCCCTCTCATCAACTCTTTTGAGCCTCTTTTTAGGGATGACGATGATTAGCTTTCATATTTATGGATCTCGTATTCAAAAAATGATCCCCTTTTTCTATGGTAATCTCGTTATTCCGGAAACCGTACTCGCTCTTGCCCTCACTTCATTTTTTTCTTTTTGCAATATCACCCTCGGTGTTCATACCTTAATTGTCTCCCACACTGTCATTGCACTTGGATTTGTTGTTCCCATCCTCTACGTGCGCTATACGAGTTTAGACCCCCGACTTATCGAAGCGTCTCTAGTCTTAGGAGCAACGCCCCTTCAAACTTTTTTTAAAGTCATTATTCCACAACTTCGACCGGCAATTATCTCAATCGGCCTTCTCGTTTTTGTCATTTCATTTGATGATTTTATCCTATCCTATTTTTGTAGCGGAACCTCTTTTCAAACACTTTCCGTCTATCTAATTTCCTCACTTCGCTATGGCATATCCCCTGTCGTTAATGCTCTATCGACTCTTTTATTGCTGGGGACATCGGTTGCCGTAATGATTTTTTGCTCTCCAAAGGTAAAAACGAGGATATTTTAATGAAAAAGCAAAGAAACTCATTTTCATTGATCCGCCTTATTTTTATCGGCATTTGGGTTGTCCTCCTATTTGCATTGTTAAATCTAGCCAATATAGCTAAAAAGGACCATCCCCGGACAATTGATGTCTTTGCATGGGGAGATTTTTTTGATCATGATGATATTTTAAAAAAATTTGAGGAAAGAACAGGAATTAAAGTTAATATTCATCCCTTTGCATCCAATGAAGAGATGTATACCAAACTTTTATCGAATAAGAATGGTTATGACTTGATCATTCCCTCTGACTACATGGTTAAAACGCTCATCCAGAAAAATTTATTAAAGCCACTAGATCATCAGCGCCTCCAATGTCTCAATGCCATATCCCCTTCCCTTTTGCATCTCGAATATGACCCTAACAACATCTATTCTCTTCCCTGTGCATGGGAAATCTATGGGATCGTGATCGATCAAGAGATTTTTCCTAAAAATAAAATCCCTCATTCCCTACACGCCCTATTTGATCCTGAAGTTGTCCAATATAAGTTGATCATGCCCGCTGATGCCGGAGAGGCTATTTTATTTGCTTCACACTATCTTTACGGCCCCCTCTCTCAACTGACAAAAGAACAAGCCGATCAAGTATTAAAACTCCTCATTTCTCAAAAAAAATGGGTGGAAGCCTATGTCGATTATAGAGGGAAGTACCTAATCCAAACCAAAAACTGTCATGCAGGTATTCTCCGTTCTTCTTTTGCCTTTTCTATGTTTAGAGAACACCCCTTTCTCCATTTTATTACCCCTGACGAGGCAACTTTTATAAGTATCGAAAATTTAGCTATACCCGCCCACTCAAAGAAGGAAGATCTCGTTTATCAATTCATCAACTATCTTTATGAACCAAAAGTCCAAGCTCAAGCTATTGGCAAACACTCCCCTATGTATCCGGCAAATCCCTCTGCGCTTGACTATATTGATGAATCACAACCCTACTTTGATCAGTACTATCGCTCATTAGAGAGGCAAGATTTTGTCTTTTTTAAACGTCTTTTAAGTGAAGAAGAAATGCGGAAAATTTGGATCGAAGTTAAATCCCATTAACTCGACTTTGTACATTTTTTGGACGCAAGTTTTGCAAGATTGTATGTCAAAAGATTGTGAAAATCGCGCCGAAAAATGTACAAAGTCGAGATTAATATTATTCAGCTAATCAGGGTAAATTCATGGCCGCAGCAGCACTTTCTTTGGGATCAACATCAATAGCAGCTGATTCTACATCAGAAGAGCTATTGGAGGCGACAAAATCCCTTCCTGTCCACCAAGCAGCAAGAGCCGTCTTTGCAGCTTATCACACTAATGGCCCTACAACAAGCCGAGACCGTTTCAGCGCATTCTTTGATCAGGCGATCCGCTCCTCACTATCTGACAAACTCAGTAGCGACTTGAAAGAAAAACATATTCTGATTTGCGGCGAAATACTCAATGACGGTCTTGGCGATTATTTTCAAATGCGTCTTACCGCTGAAAAAATCTCTTCGCTCTTTCCGGCTGTTGAAATCAGTATGATTCCTCAATTCGAAGACCCGGACAGTTTAGACAAAGACCAAGAGACAACCCCTTATGAAATAATTAAACTTCTCTCTATCGACATCGCTCACCGAAAGATTAAAGAAATGGAAACGAATCCACTCATTAACAGGGCCATCTCTATCATTCATCGTGCAAATCTCATCATTAACCTCCCTTATCATCGATTATGCTCCCTTTTAAAAATCTTAAAAAAAGAAGCCCATCCCTTACCGCCTATTATTCAGTTTTATGAGCTTGATTTTACCTCAAGTTTACGCTCAATGGGAATTCGATCGGGACAGGCGGGAATCCCCATTGCATCCCTTCCCTCTCCATTTGATTTATCCTCACTAGCACATCGGCCATTATCAACTTTTTTAACAACTAACCCCGGTGAAACTCTTTTTGCATATTTCCATAGTCAAACCCTTCTTTGTTATTTCGTTTTCGCTCAACTGATGATGCACATTCCAAGAGGAAAAAACATTAATATGATTTGTCCTGCACAAAATGGGATCGACTATTTGTCTGAAATGCATATTGGCGGATTAAAACAAATTGAATTTTATGAGATGTGTGAAACAACAGAAACGCTCGTTTGTCGATCGCAAACTATTTTTTCTCATAGCGGTGTGTGCTTAAGATTGATCAATCCGTTTCCACTGCCTCATCGCGATGTTTTGACTTTAATAGCTGCTTCAAAAAGCTGGGTTGGTTGTACGGGGGATGTCTCTTTTTCCGAGGCTCTAGCACACGGACTTCCTCTATATGAAATGACGCCTCACAAAGAGGTTTTTGTCTCTAGTTTATACGAATATGCAACAAAACATAGGGAGCGCTTCCCCCTTCTTTCTCCATTTTTTAGGTTTATGATCTCTCTATTTAGTAGTCGTACTTCTCGATTTGAACTGCGCTACGCTCTTGTTTTATATGAACTGATATCGGATCCGCGTCTTCAAGTTGAAATGAGGGATTTTTCCCGCCTCATTCGAGAGCGTTACAGCTTTACCCCCATTCTTAAAGAAGAAATTTTGTGGAATATGATGCTCCATGAACACCCAAAAATCAATGACACCATTGCCGAAATGCGCGAACTTTTCGTAAATAAAGAAATCCCTCTTCCCGAATGCGCAGAGCGCATATATAGGGAAATAGGGTGAAGTATTTCTGTTAAAAAAATCTTGATTTGCCATAATCTCGACTTTGCAACTTTTTGGGCCCGCCTACCTCGTCTATTTGCTCTCGGACGCTCGACCTACGGTCGAACTAGGAGATTATTAAAACCGGAAAGGGGTAAAAAACCCCTTCCCGGTTTTAATAACTCCTCCGAAAACAAATATCTTGAGGCCTTCGAGTCCAAAAAGTTACAAAGTCGAGATAATCTCGGCTTTGTAACTCACCTTTCTCAAAGGTTTTTTTATTTATGATTATGCGCCGGTTTTTGAGCTTTTTTTTATTTATATCCTTTGCGCTATTTGCTGAATTCAGCCATCCCAATATCGCTTTTTATACCGATTATCGGGCAGCCTTTTCGATCAATCAAAATGAAGCCTCAAAACCAATCCATTTAAATCAACAATTGCAGGTAGCTCTGATCACCGGCCAGCTAATGGAATTTCGAGAAGATTTAATGACCGGTGGAAAACAGCCTATTTATCTTAAATCGTCCTATCTCTCTCCCTTACCATCCATTGGAAATCTACATGGGGCTTTTCATCTCATGCCCCATTTGCATATCGATCAATATCTCTCGCATGAAAAAGGCCTCACACCCGTGTTTTATATTCGTTTTAGCGATGAATATGGAAGAAAATTCCTTTTTAAATCAGAAAAAAAAGGTTCCCTGGGCTATCAATATCACTTCATCCCTCCTATAGGTTTGACCAATACATTTGAGGGAGATCCCTCCGGTCAAACAAATCCCTTTAATATCCGAATAAAATACGATTCGGATAAACATGAAATTCGAGTTGTGATGGGAGACGGCACTGAAAAAGTTTATGCCCAACGCCATAAACTGCAAGATAGGCTTGTCTATAAAGGCTACCGCTATGACCTTATTAAAGAAACGCTAAAAAATGGGTTAACCTACCTCTATCAATACGACCAACACCGCCGACTTTGTGAGATTAAATCGATGAACCCCGGTGAAACAAAGGCTTATGGAGGAGTCTGGTTTCATTATTTTGTCGCAGATAAGGACCCTCGAGCCTCTGATTTTAAAATCATTACAAGCCAAGGGAAAACCCATATCTACCATATGGATTGTTCCACATTCCCAAAATCAAATTTAGAATACCCTCTCTTCCAAGAAATCTCACCTGCTTATGATTCTAAGCACCGCTATATCTGGAAAAAACACGCCTCCGGATCGGCTCTTTATCCGACCATGATTGACTTTTTACAAGGGCGGTTTATTCAATTCCACACTTTTGAGAATCCTAGGCAGCTTGGTCTAAACGAAGCCCTAAAGGATCGACTCTCATCTATTAACGTCCCTTATGGAAAAAACAATGAGCCGATTGAGCTCTATCGTTTTTCATATACCCCCTTTACACCCACCCCAAGGGGGATATTAACGCAGTTTTCAACACAAGTGAAAGAAACTGCGGGGGGGCTATTGAAATATGAATTTAATCGCGATCTCTCTCTAACAAAAATTGAGACATATAAACAACAACAAGGATCCACTCATCTAGATCACTCTGAACATTTTTGCTGGGAAAACAAAAATGGAATGCAATACCTAAGCTGCATTTATACAACAAAAAGTCAGACTAAAGAGGGTGTTCTCTCCTCTCACTTTGAATATGATGAAAATGGCAATATTATCCAAGAAACTCAATTTGGATCGTTTAGCGGTCTCAAATCAAATAAATTTAAATTCAATCATGCAGGGTTTCCCATTGGCGAAGTAGAAAAACGAATAACAACTCGAGAATATACACATGATGGAACTAACCGATTAGTTAAAATTGTTTATCCCGACGGATCCTTTGAAACTTTTGACTATTTGAACTCGACACACCTCATAACACGCCATTTCTATCATGCTCCTGATAAAGGAGTGATTAAACGCCAATTTTATAGCTACAATAAGGATCACTTTCTCACTTGCGAAGTCGAAGATGATGGAACTTCTATGGAGTTAAATGACTTTTCAGGTGTTCACTTGAGAAAGGAAAGAGACATCATCCCAACACCCCAAGATCCCGGTCTTGATCTACCTCATATTATTCTCGAAAAAGGAATCGATCCCTCCTCTCAAGAAGTGACTTTGATTCAAAAAACGATCCTCTCCTACTCTCCTGAAGGGAAAGTCATTTGCAAAGAAATCTATGATGCTGATGACCAATTATGTTATGTCCTAAATTTTCAATATAACGATCAGGGGCGTCTCATTTATGAAACAGATCCTCTCAATAGAGAAATAAAGTATACCTATGATGCCTATGGCAATTTAATCCGCACTCAGCATCTCCAAAAACAAATTCTATCTATGATGGAATACGATCAAAGTAATCGCCTGATAAAAAAAACAATACAAACTCCTCATGGAACTCGATCCGTTCGTTATCAATATGACAACCAATCGAGAAAAGTGAGTGAAAAAGATGAGAGGGGACGTGAAAAGCGATTTACATATGACTCTCAAAACAATCTTATTTCTACTCTCTCCCCGGCTTATTTAACCCATCAAGGCTATCTTGTAGAACCATCTTCTTCCACAACATATGCCCCCTTTCATCGCATCTTAAAAACGGTTGAAAATCATTTGCAGACTAATCACTACACCTATAATTCATTAGGAAATGTGATTGAAACTACAAATGTGAGTGGTGAAAAAACGCGCATCGTTTATTCTTTAGCCGGAGAAACGGGCTGCAGCCCGTTTGATAACGCAAAGAGTCAACACCTACAAGATATTGGCAATGAGCAATATCAGAAAGATGATCCGACTCAAATGTGTGAGAAATGTGCTTTAGCCGATATTCCCGATAGTGTCGAATCAATTCATCTTCCAAATGGTCACCGCATTTTCTATACTCGCGATGCTCTGAAAAGACCGATTCGAATCGATACCTTTTCATCCAATAAAGAACTGCTAACTCAAAAACACTACAAATATGCCGGATTCCTTCTTCTCTCTGAAACTGATGAAAAGGGGAATGAGATTTCATATCAATATGATTCAGCAGGCCGAGTCATTCAAAAAATGACCCCTCATTCGCGAACAACTTACACCTATGATGCGCGTGGACGCATTGCTAGGAAGACTCGATATCCATCAAACAATGAAAAAGATGCTATCCATGAAAATTTTGCATATGACAACCTCAATCGACTAATTGAGGAGAAAATTGAAAGCAATGGACAAATGTCTAGTCACATCGAATTAACATATGATCTTTATGATCATGTCATTGAAAAAAAAGTTCATACAAATGATGCCCCTCTTATTGAAAAATGGAGCTATGATAGCTGGGGGCAGCGCCTTTCTCATACGGATATATATGGACAAACAACGCGCTATCGCTATTCCCATTTACCTTTTTTTAAAGGAGAAAAAGCGATAACGGCTATCCATAAATCCAAAGCAATCAAACGCAATGCAAGAAAAATACCCGATACGATTCAAGTCCTTCAACTTGAGAAAATAGATGCTAAGCAAACTGTTTCTTGCTACTGCTATAATGAAGCTGATTTACTGATTTCTTTCGAAAAAAAAGATAAAAACGGCCTTCTTCTTGCGCAAGAAGAGTATGGCTATGATCAATATCAGAGAAAAGTCTTCCAAAAAAATAAAGCTATATTGAATGGGAAAGTCATTGCCACCTATGTTACCCATTGGGGTTATGATAAAAAGGGTAATATCACTTCATATCAAAGTGGCCAGATTGAAGACATTCCTCAAATAACTAAAGCTCAATACGGCATTAGCAATCAGATCAAGTCCTTTACCAAAAGATCGGGTGTTTCGCTTCTCTATCAATATAATGATTCAAATCAAGTCTCTCGCCTTCTATCAACAAATCGAACGATTGATTATTCTTATGAATATGATAAAAAAGGGCATCTTATTTCAGTCTTTGACCATATTTTACAAAGACAAGAAACGTACGGCTACGATGCAGAAGGAAACTTACTTTCGGAAACATTGGCTAATGGCTTAAAAATTCAATACACTTATGATGGAATTGGACGCCCAATGTTGATCACCCTCCCTGATCACTCCCAAATAGCCTATCACTATCACGGATCTCATCTTGTGTCGATCGAGCGTAAAAACCAAAAACATCTTTTTCAAGTCTATGATCAAAACGGTACATGTCTAAAAGAAACTTTGATGTATGACCTTGGCTCAGTTACCTATCAATTGAATCATTATAGGAATATATCCAAAATCTCCCATAAATTATTCACACAAACCATTGATCTTGTAAGCCCTTCAGGCCTACCTCTAAAAACAACACTGAGTACTCCTAACGACACATTTACAACTGAGTTTCTCTATAATGCCAACGATCAACTTGTAGAAGAAAAAGGCCTATTTACAAACACTTATGAATTTGATTCCCTTGGGAAAATACGTAAAAAAAACAGAAAAAAAACAGAAATCTCATCCTATCAAAATCTACTTCAAATCGATGATAAAACGATCGAATATGATGACAATAACAATCCAAAAATAATTCAAACTCCTCGAGATACTTTTCATTGTATCTATGATGCCCTCGATCGATTAATTGAATGGCGCTCCAATAAAGAAGTGATTCGCTATACCTATGACTCGCAAAATCGACTGATGACACAAGCAACGATAAAAAATGGAAAAGAAGAGCAAAAGCTTTCATTTATATATGACCATCAAACTGAAATCGGATCGTATTGCAATGCTTCTCCCTATGAACTAAAAATCATTAAGCCCTCTTCTTATCAAGGTCTACAAACCCCGGTGTGTATTGAATTAGAAGGAAAAGCCTATGTTCCCCTTCCTGATTTATATGGCAATATTGCCCTTCTCATCGATCCAAAAGAGGTTTCATGTGCTGAAGCAAGGCTCTATTCCCAACAGGGAGAGAGTGATTTAATTCCCATTAAAAAGGAGATTCGCTCAACGAAAAACCCCTATACCTACCAATCAAAACGCACACACCCCCTATCAATCTTAAATCATTAAATTAAAGAAATCAGATGACAATGAGGAATAACATGTCGCCATTAAAAAAAGAATCTTGGTCTCCATATCTTGTCGGAACAGGAATTGGAGGACTACTTATCTTTTTATTTATGCTCGGAGAAAAAATTGGAGTTTCAACAGGAATTGCTCGAGTTGCAGCGTGGATTGAATGGCTGATTACTCCGGCCCATGTGGCTCAAACCCCCTATTTTGCCTCCTTATTGAAAAATGGAGTGGTCTTTGATTGGTCCATTTTATTTATGATCGGTTTAATATTGGGCTCAATATTCGCCTATCGTCTTTCTTCGCGCACCTCAACCTATTCCAATAGTGCTCTTCAAGCCTTTATAGGAGGTATTCTTCTGATGTTTGGGGCTCGATTGGCCAATGGCTGCACTTCCGGTCACGCCATTTCAGGTGCCGCTCAATTTTCTATTACAAGTTGGATTTTTATGATGGCATTTTTTATGACTGCCATTCCAACTGCGATGCTCGCATATCGAAAATCTTAAGGGAGATGTATAATGTCAATTCACTTTTTTTCAAATCCAATCCTTTCTCTTACAGCTCTTTTAACGGGTATGGTCTTTGGTTTTTATTTGCGTAAGGCTCGCGTTGCCAATGCGCAAGTCATTATCAATCAGCTTATATTAAAAGACTTCACCGTTATGAAGGTTATTTTAACTGCTATTTTAGTGGGAAGCCTCGGTATTTATAGCTTAAATGCTATAGGAATGATTCCAACATTTCATTTTTCAAAAACGCCCATCCTATTTAGTTTAATTGGCGGCGGATTCTTTGGGGTTGGTATGGCTCTTTTAGGATTATGCCCGGGAACCCTTCTTGCTGCATTAGCAGAAGGATCGAAAAAAATCATTGTCGGCTTTGCAGGCATGCTTGTTGGAGCTGCCATATTTAATGAGCTCTCTGTCTTTATATCCTCAAAAATGAATGAAAAAGATGCTGTTTATCAACTTTCTATGATGGATTATTTTCATGTACCATTTTTTATAGTTTTTGCAGCATTTGCAACTATTTATGTTGCATTCGTCCTGCTTACAAAAGGGATTGAGCACAAAAAGAAGCAAAGCAGGGTATGACTTTTTCCGGCCCCTGACTTCTTTATACCGAACGCCGCTTGCGCACTAAAGGCTTGCGGCGTTTTTGATTCGAGTGCTTTTTATATCTTAAAAATAGATAAAAAATAAGCGAAAGCACAAGGCAAACAGGAAAAACAGTCATTGCAATTCGAAAATCGCGCAATGTATAAAAAACGCGATCCGGAGTCACAAGAGCAAAGCGATCAAGAATAAATCCAACAAGCGGCTGCGAGATCGCTCCCCCTAAGGCAACCAAAAAATTGGTGAAGGCAATTGCCGTTCCTTTCGCTTCTTGTCGATTGATATCAACAGCCATACTAAATGAAAGAAGTTGTGCTGATTGCGCTATTCCAATTAAAAGCATCATTGCAAACACCCAAAATGCCGGGATATGAGGGATATAAATCAAGGGAAGAAGCAAGGCTAAGTTTATAAGAATCGCCCATATGATGATTCCCTTGCGGTGTCTCAGTTGATCAGATAAATATCCAAAAAAGGGACCACCTACAATCCACCCGACAAATACCATTGAAGCAGCAAAAGCTGCTTCATCACGTGAAATATGATGAGCATACTGTAAAAATGGAACGGCCCATAAACTCGCAAACGCAACTGTTACAACAAACATAAGAAGCGCTCCAATGGCATTGATCCAAGAAGCTCCCCTTGAAATCACCTCAATAAAATGAACCCAAACGTGATGGAATTGAATTTTTTTTAATTTTTTTGAAGCCTGATGAGGGGGTGTATTGCGTATAGATAAGTACATGATGATAGCTATTATAACCCCAATCCCGGCAAATCCACTCATGGTATAGCGCCAACCAAGGCGCTCAGATACAATACTCAATGGGCCTTCTCCGACAACAGCACCGAGCATTCCAAATGAATTTCCAAGACCGATTAAAAAGGCGCGTTGTTTTAATGGAAACCAATGCGCGCACACATAAACCATGCCTATAAAAGCAAAGGCTGAACCCACTCCCATTAAAAATCGGCCCATTTCAGCAACCGTAATATGATGAGCCATTCCAAACGAGAAAGCGCCTAGAGCACAAATAAGCATCGCAAAAGTCAGAAGGCGTTTTGCACCAAATCGATCCATTAAAAGGCCAACCGGGAGCTGTAATGGGGCATAAGCATAAAAGTAAAAAGCACTAATGGTCCCAACCATAGTCGCGTTGACTTGGAATTCTCTCATCAATGCATCGACCATAACACTTGGGCTAACTCTGAGAAAATAATCATAAAACAAGAATAAAACGACTAGACTCCAGATCCACCAACGTAAATATTTCATCTTGTAAAAGCCTCCCGCATAAAATATTTTATATAATTACAATGAAATTAAAAAATCCAGTAGAATATATACCGAAATAAGTTGAAGAATTGGTTTTTATCTTCGCCGATATCTTCGACTTTTTATCCATAATTTTTTGAGCTATCTTCGATAGGTTCAAACAATTATGCCGGCTAAAGCCTGATAAAAATTCGAAGCGCCATCAAAGCTAAAATCCGAATTCTTCAACTCATTTCGGTATAGGATAGAAAACAATAACCCCTTCTTCCCATTTTTTATGACTAGTCGAGAAATTAAATATTTACTTCTCATTGCAATTATCTTTATTGCTGCCTGTATTGAAACGGACATTTATCTACCCGCTTTCCCCGATATGATGAGTTATTTCAAAGTTTCGGAAGATGCCATTCAACACCTATTAACAATTAATTTTATTGGTATCTGTGCCTCGGGCTGCTTTTATGGCCCCACTTCTGATGTCCTAGGACGCAAAAAACCACTCCTCATCGCTTTAGGCCTCTTCCTATTAGGTAGCATTATCACCCTCTTCTCACATCATTTTTCATTGATGCTTGTTGGGCGCTTCTTTCAAGGATTGGGAAGCGGCGGTTGTTTTACACTTGGAACAGCCATTATTTTTGACACCTTTAAAAAAGAAAAGGCGCTCCAAGCAAATAACTATTTGAATGCCTCAATCCCCTTTATTATGGCTGCTGCACCGATCGCCGGTGGCTATCTCAACCATCATTTTGGTTTTCATTCAAATTTTCTTTTGATCGCCGTTTTAGTTTTGATTAGTTTTCTGATCTGTTTATTTTTCTTAGAAGAAACGCTTCCAATTGATAATCGTCAAGATCTTAAAATTGCAAAAATCCAACACGATTTTAAAACAGTCCTTCTCAATATGCGCTTCTGGCAAATCATCCTGGTTTTAAGCCTTATTTTTTCTGCTTACATGACATTTATCTCTAATATTTCAGTGCTTTTTGTCATTGAACTTGGGGTGAGTAAAAATATCTTTCCCCTCTATCAAGCCTCTATTTTAATCGTATGGCTTGCAGGTAGTATGACTTGTAATATAGCTATTAAAAAATGGGGAGCTCCCACTTTAAAGAAGTTCGGTGTTGTATTATTGGCAGTTGGGGGAATCTGGGCAGTTGCAATCATGCTTTTAGCGCCCCACAGCCCACTTGGGTTTACAATGGGGATGTTATTTTTCACACTCGGGGCTAATTGGATCAATGGGCTATACTTTCCGGAAGGAATGGAATTATTCCCGGAAATTAAAGGTGTTGTCGCAAGCTTGCTAACCACCATTCGCCTACTCATCACTTCATTTATCGTTGCACTTGTCAGCTCATTTTATAATGCAACAATTTATCCTATTGGCATTACTTTAGTTTGTATCCTTTTTCTCGTATTGCCTATTATCGTATTCTACGAACGATCATGGGCAAGACAAGCCCCCTCTTCTGCTGATCTTTCGGAAGATTAATATCCTGAATTTTGGCTTTATACCACTCGCAAGAAAGCAAAAAAGCTGTTTAAAATTTCTTTTAAACAGCTTTCAATCGGTAAAAAAATAGCGCTTATTTACGCTTGTTTTTGCTTTTCTTCAACATAAGCAACGACGTCGCCAACAGTTTTAAGTGTTTCTGCAACCTCTTCCGGGATTTCAAAACCAAATTTTTCTTCAAAAGTCATAATAAGCTCTGTCAAATCGAGAGAATCCGCATTTAAATCCTCTACAAATGACTTTTGCATTGTCACCTCAGCTATATCAACTCCAAGCTGCTCTACAACGATGTCTATTACTTCTTTTTCAATAGATGATGTCATAAATATATTCCTCAATCTAATATTGTTAGTTATAATTTAAAAGTTTGTCTACAAAGTGAGCCCTCATCTCTTTTAAAGATGACTTTGAATGGAGGCCAATCCTTGACAGCCGGTATATCGGGCTGCAGCTCTTCTTCCCAACTTTGTGAGAAATGCAGACTAAGCTGTTAATCCTCCATCAACGGCAATAACTTCTCCCGTTACATAATCAGAAAGAAATGACGCCAAAAAGAGGCATGCATTTGCAATATCTTCAACTTGCCCCAATTTCTGCATGGGAATTTTTTGAGTAATGGCTTCTTTTTGACCCTCATTTAGAGCGTCAGTCATTTTTGTTTGAATAAAGCCCGGAGCAATGCAATTAACACAGATCCCCCTTGAAGCAACCTCTTTAGCAAGAGATTGCGTAAGTCCGATCATACCCGATTTAGAAGCAGAATAATTAACTTGTCCGGGATTTCCTGTCAAGCCAATGACAGAAGAGATGTTGATGATCTTGCCTTCTTTGGCTTTCATCATGGGCCGAATCACCGCTTTACAAAAATTAAAAGCCGATTTCAAATTGACATCAAGCACGCGGTCCCAATCTTCTTCAGACATCTTCATAAGTAGCTTATCACGGGTGATCCCGGCATTATTGACTAATATATCGATTGCCCCCCACGACTTTAAGAGCGCATCAACACTCTCCTGCACTTGATCGTGATTCGAAACATCCATGGCAATAAACTGAAATGATTGATTAGGAGAGACACGCACTTGATTCAGCTCCTCGACAACTTCAGCTCCTCTCTCAAGATTGGTCCCGATAATCGCAACATCAGCGCCATTTTTAGCAAAGGCTATGGCAATTCCTCTTCCGATCCCGGCTGTTGCACCTGTGATAAGGGCTTTTTTTTGATCTACTAATAACACGATGTCATCCCCTTAAGAATTATTAACCGTCTGTCCATTTAACGCCAATTCGACATTTTTTAGGTCAGATAGCTTATCCACACTAACAGTTGGAGCCCCCGGTTGAATTTTACGGTTCATCCCTGCAAGGGATTTACCGCATCCCACCTCAATAAACAACTCCACTCCATCAGCCTGCATTGCTCGAATATTACTTTCCCATCGAGTCGGAGAAGCCACTTGAGCTATGAGATTGTGCTTAATTTCGCTGATGTTGCTGACAAATCCGCCTGTGACATTTGATGTAAATTTAATTGGGCTATCATTCATTGAAACCGCTTCAATCATAGGAGCTAATCGATCTTGTGCCGGCTTCATCAATGGAGTGTGAAATGCCCCTGAAACATCAAGAAAAATGATGCGTTTTGCACCGCGATCTTTCAAAACGGGTTCTACAACTTGGATCGCAGGTTTTTCTCCGGCAATAACAACCTGCCCCGGACAATTCATATTTGCTATCCAAATGCGAGCGCCTTGTTCCTGAAAAGGGCGTAAAACTTCCGTTACTTGGGGTTCATCAATCCCTAAAACCGCAGCAAGCGTTCCGGGATTTCTCTCTGAAGCCTCTTGCATGTAAGCGCCTCTAGCTTGAACAAGCTTAAGGCCATGATCAAACGTTAGACGATTGGATACGGCAAGAGCCGTATACTCACCTAAACTAAGCCCGCCTACGCAATATGGTGCAACTTCAGGGATTTCCGTTATTAAAGATCGGTAGAGAGCATAACTGGTAATATAGATGGCGGGCTGACTGATTTGCGTTTGGCTAAGCTCTTGAGCATCGCCCTCAAAAATCGTCCTTGAAAAATTTTCACCCATCAGCTCATCCGCCATTTGGAAGACTTCTTTAGCAGCATTGCGATTTTCGTAAAAATCAAGTCCCATTCCGGGATATTGAGCTCCTTGACCGGGAAAAATAATGGCAATTTTGCGATGTCTCATACTCAATCGTCCTTAATTATGATTGTTGCGTTAAAACAGCTGAGCCCCAAGTGAGGCCGGCTCCAAATGCCGTTAAAAGAATATTTTCACCTGAAGAAATTTTATTTTCTCCTAAAAGTTCATCGAGAGCTATCCCGATAGAAGAAGCTGATGTATTTCCATATTTGTGGATTGTCAAATAAACACGCTCCATCGGCAATTTAAATCGTTTTGCGATCGCCTCAATAATACGCACATTAGCTTGATGGGGAACCATCCAATGTACTTCATCAATCCCCGCCTTATCTACACACTCGACGGAAGCTGCTTCCATTCGACGGACGGCATGTTTAAACGTCTCTCTTCCTTCCATGTGAATGTAGTGCATTTTCTGATCGACTGTTTCCTGAGTTGCCGGATATCGCGATCCCCCTCCCGGCATTTTTAAAATTTCCGTCAATGATCCGTCTGCCCCAAGGACGACATGATCAATGAGTAGCCCTTTTCCTTCACTTGAAATAAGCGCTGCTGCAGCCCCATCCCCAAATAAAATACAGGTCGCTCGATCTTCATAGTTCACAATAGAAGATAGTTTTTCCGAAGCAATAAGAAGGATATTGCGATACGTTCCCGATTCAATATATGCCTTAGCAATAGATAAACCATAAATAAAGCCCGAGCAAGCGGCCTGAACATCTAAAGCCGCAGCATGAGTTGCCTGTATTGCATTTTGAATCAGACAGGCCGTACTTGGAAATGTATAGTCAGGCGTTAGAGTTGCCACAATAATTAGGTCGACATCTGTAGCGGAAAGACCTGCTTTTTCAAGGGCTGATTGAGCGGCCTTAATCCCCATATCTGAAGTGTATTCCCCCTCAGCGGCAATACGCCTCTCCTTCATTCCCGTACGAGAAGTGATCCATTCATCTGTCGTCTCAACTATTTTTTCAAGGTCGGCATTAGATAAAATTTTCTTTGGCAAATAAGAGCTAGTCGCAATGATTTTCGCTTTCATAATTTTCCTTTAGTCCTATAATCTCATAAGAAGTAAAAAGGCTTGTTCCAAAGATCACTTCTAGAAATCAAAAGAGTCGACTTCAATTTTATAAAAAGCAAAGAAAAAACTAAAGGAAAATGAAATGAAAAGGTACCCCCAGCCCCTCAATGCCTTGATCTCCTATTTTAAAAAATTTCCCGGTGTCGGGCAAAAATCGGCAGAGAGATTTGCTTTTCACCTTTTGAACTGGAAAGAGAGTGATATTCAAAAATTTTCTAGCCATTTAAGCCTTTTGAAAACCCAAATCAACCCCTGCTTAGAATGCTCTGCTTTTTTAGAAGATGGAAAATGCCCCTTTTGCGACTCTACTGATCGCGATCAAAAATCTCTTTGTATTTTATCCTCAGTCAAAGATGTCTATGCCATAGAAGAAACACATATTTTTAATGGGTTATATCATATTATCCCCAAACTCTTATCCCCTCTTGACGGCGACTATGAAGAGCAAATCAAAACGGATCTCATTAAAGAAAGAGTTCAAAAAAGAGGTATAAGGGAAATGATCATCGCCCTTGATTCGACTTTGGAAGGAGATGCAACGGCACTCTATATTAAAGGCGAACTTGAAAATATGAACCTTGTCATTTCCCGGCTAGCCTTTGGCCTCCCGCTTGGAAGTTCACTTGATTTTGTAGATGAAGGAACGCTTAATCGAGCTATTTTAGGAAGGCAACCTCTTTAAACTCGACTTTGCAACTTTTTGGGCCCGCCTGCCCCGTCTATTTGTTCTCGGACGCTCGACCTATCGTCAAACTAGGAGATTATTAAAACCGGGAAGGGGTAAAAACCCTCTTCCCGGTTTTAATAACTCCCCCGAGAACAAATATCTCGAGGCCTTCGGGTCCAAAAAGTTACAAAGTCGAGTTAAAATCACAACCTAGGTTGCAATTATTTACAGTAGTTCCATATAATTCGCTGCAAAAGTTTAGTTTAATAAGAAGATCTATTAATGCAAAAAAGCTCATTCATTCTCAGCGCCTTTCTACTCACCTCAATTTTACCTTTATACTCGGCTGATCCATCGACAAAACCTATGGTCGAAGTCATCGAAAATAAAAACGTCGCTAAAATTGATATGCAAATCGAAAACCGCCCTAAGGGATCCTATTATGATCCTCGTATTTTAAGTTCGACAATGCGAACAAAGGTGGGCGAGCCTTTTTCACAACGCGTCTTTGATCAAGATCTAAAAAAACTATCTGATGAGTATGAGAGAGTTGATCCCACCGTAACAGTGAAAGACGGCGAAGTTTACATTAAAGTCCTACTCTGGGAAAAACCATTTATTCGAGCGATTAAATGGACCGGAAATAAGAAGGTTAAAACAAAAACGCTTCAAAAAGAACTCGGCATTAAACCCGACACTCAGTACAACAAAGAAAAATTCATTAAGGCCTTCAATAAGCTCAAAGAATTTTACGTCAAAAAGGGCTATTTTGAAGCGCACTTAACTTATCGAATCGTTCGCATACCCGATACCAATGAAATCCAAATCGATATTATTGTTCGAGAAGGTCGATCTGCTCATATCTTAAAAATTGAGTTCGAAGGTCTAAGCGAAAAAGAGCAGTCTGATATTCTCGGGATGATCAGCGCTAAAAAATACAACCTCTTTGTTAGTTGGCTTACCGGAAGAGGCATTTACCACCCCGAAGCGATGGAGCAAGACAAACTTGTCATCGTTAATTACCTTCAAAACGAAGGCTATGCGGATGCCCATGTCGATATCATGCTTAAAAGTTCGCCACAACAAAATATTATCATTGTCGTTAAAGCAAATAAAGGTCCCCTCTTCCATTTTGGCGATGTCACTTTCGAAGGGAATACCATCAAAGAAGATCAAGAAATCACTGATGCTCTCGGCATAAAGAAAGAAGATGTCTACTCCCCTGATAAACTAAGAGAAGCCGCTGATGCAATTAAAGATCTATATGGCCGTAAGGGCTATATCGATACAAATGTGCGCTATGAACTCAGACTGTCTCAATTTTCATCAACCTACGATGTCCGATTTATTATTGAAGAGTCTAAACAATTTCGCATTGGTGTCATTCGCGTTCTTGGCAACGTCAGCACGGAAACGCCCGTCATTTTAAATCACTCTACCCTGACACCCGGTGAAGTCTTCGATGCCGACAAATTAAAACAAACACAGCATCGGCTTGAAGCCCTTGGCTTCTTTAAATCAGTCAATGTCTATGCCGTCCGTAATCCCGATGATACGGCTTTAGGACCCGAATACAGAGATGTCAACATTGAAGTACAAGAAACCTCTACGGGATCAATGTCTCTTTTCTTTGGAGCGAGCTCTACCGATAGCGTGAATGGGGGAGTCGATCTCGTTGAGAACAACTTCAATCATCGAGGTCTTGGTCGATTCTTCGATAAGGGATTAAAAGGACTTCGTGGAGGCGGAGAATATGCGCGCTTAAATGTGTCTATTGGTCCCCGCTATCAAACCTACGCGATTTCTTGGCTAAACCCTTACTTTGCAGATAGCCTCTGGCGCGTCGGTTTTGACGTCTCTTACTCAAAGAGCCGGATCACTTCAAAATCGTTTAAATCAAATGCAACCGGCCTTAACTTCTACGCTTCATATCCCCTCTCAGCCTACTGGTCATATGGATGGAAATTTAGAATTTCAAACACCGTAATTAAAGTGGGTATCGATTCGAGTGAAGAGGCGCAACGCCAGTCGCTTAACAGCGGTATTGTATCCGGTGTCGGACTTTACTTTGGTTATGATTCAACCGATAATATTTTAAGACCTCATCGAGGATTTAGATCCACAATTGAAGGTGAAATTGCCGGGGTAAGAAGGCATGATGTAAATGATCGAGATTTCCTATTTGCCAAACTTTTCTATCTTAACTCTTACTACATCCCCGTTTGGAGAAAAGGAACCCTTAAATTCCGCGGTGATTTAAAATTTTTAACGGCAATGGGAAATGGCGAACCTATTTTATTACCTGCTAACGAGCGTTTCTTCTTAGGAGGCGACAACTCAGTCCGCGGATTCCAACCGGGAATCATCGGTCCTAAATATGTGCGCAATAACGGGACTCTAACAAATGACCCGGCAGGGGGTGCTTCTTCAGCACTCTTCTCAACAGAATATTTACAAAATATTTTCAGACCTTTGGATGCTTTTGTCTTCTTTGATGCCGGTGCCGTAACTTTGAATGAGTACGCTATTGGCAAATTTAGAGCGAGCGTCGGTGGAGGTTTGCGTATCGATATTGGAAGCAGACTTCCCCTTGTTGTTGGTTGGGGTTACCCACTGATTTCAAGAACCCACAAAGATGAAATACAAAATGATGGTTTCTTCTTCTCAATGGCGGGCCAATTCTAGAATTAAACTTGAGGATTTTTATGAATAACAAATTATTTACATCTACTTTAATTGCATTGTCGCTCTCTATTGCGACACATGCCGGAATCAAAGGAGCTAGCTTTGGCATTGTCGATTTTAGCACATGTATCGAAGAGTCCAAATTCGGTAAAAATGAAAGAGAAAGCTTTGAATCTTTAAAAAAACAAATGATCAGTATGCTGACTGATACGGAAAAGCAACTCAATGAAGTTTCTCAAAAACTACAAGATCAAGACTATATCGATGGCTTATCTCCCGAAGGAGAACAAGAACTCAAAGTGCGTTTCCAAGCTCTTAACGAAGAAATGAATCGCTATCAAAGTCAATTTTATCAAGTTCTTCAACAAGCGAACATGAAATTGATGCAAACCATGACTAATAAAATTAATCAAGCCTCTGAAATCATTGCAAAAGACTATAAAATCCCTCTTATTTTGAATAAAGAAGCTGCTTTTTTCTATGACGAAAAGTTTGATATCACTCAAATTGTAGTTAATAAGTTGAATGACGAGTTTGAATCTCAGAAAAAAGCTGAAGAAAAGAAATAAAAAGACATTTTAAAACCTAGATAAAAGGAAGTCTTTAATGATTAAACATTTCACACTCGAACAGCTCGCTCAACTCACCGGCACTCAGCTTATCGGCAATCCAAGCCAAATAATTCATGGCGTGGATGACATTAAACAGGCAAGTGAAACAGATGCAACTTTTTTAGCGAATCTCAAATACAAAGATGCCTTAAAAAGTACAAAAGCCGGTGTGATTTGCGTTCATGAAGACTTTCCCGTTACAGACGGCAAAAACTATCTTCTTTGCAAAAACCCCTCTCAGACATTTCAATCAATCGCTGAAACTCTCATCAATATTGCAGATGGAAAAACAGCTTTTGTAGGAATCCATCCAACAGCGGTTATTGATCCTTCTGCTAAAGTTGAGAGCGATGTCCAAATTGGACCCTATGCAGTCATTGACAAAGATGTTACTATAGGAAAAGGCACCATTATTTTTCCTCAAGTTTATATTGGTCCCGGGGTTAGCATTGGTGAAAACTGCATCTTATATCCCAATGTCACTGTCCGTGAAAGATGCATACTCAAAAACAGAGTCATCATTCAACCGGGAGCCGTTATTGGTTCATGTGGATATGGTTATTTGACATCACCGGAAGGAAAACACATCAAGCTCGAACAGATTGGCAATGTCATTCTTGAAGATGATGTTGAAATTGGCGCCAATACGACAATCGACCGGGCTCGTTTTAAATCGACAACAATTGGGAAAGGGACAAAAATAGACAACCTCGTCCAGATTGGCCATAACGTTCAAATTGGTGCGGATAATTTAATCGTTGCTCAAACGGGAATAGCGGGATCGAGTAAAACAGGTCATCTCGTTATGATGGGTGGCCAGGTAGGAATCGTCGGTCATGTAGAGCTTGCAGATGGAGTCATGATTGCCACTCGAGGTGGAGTGAGCAAATCAATTCAGGAAAAAGGCGCTTATGGCGGTAGCCCCATCATGCCAATTACCGAATACAACAAGCAACAAGTTCATCTACGAAAAATTGAACACTATGTTAACCGCATTAAGAACTTAGAAAATGAATTAAAAGAGCTGAAGAGTTCTTTAATCCTGAATTAAGATTGATGAAATAATCACAAATCTGCCATAGCACAAATGAGGCGGGTTATTTTTGGGGAACTCTGAATGATCACCATTTATTACAAAGATGAGTTTGAAGAGACCTTTCATACGATCGATGAACCTACTGAAGGTTGCTGGATTCATGTCGATTCAGCGACGACATCTGATGTAATGAAGCTCGCAAAATATATTGGATGTGACTATAGCGATATTCACGACTGTCTTGATAAGTATGAAATTCCTCGTATCGAGAGACTGGATCAAAATATCCTAATATTTACTCGCCACCCCTCGACACAAGAAATCGGCCTTCAAACAACGACTCTTACCATTATTCTAACCAAAGACTACTTTATTACAGTCTGTCCCCACCGCAGTAATCTCATTGATCGATTTATTTCTCAAAGGCCCAAAATTGCAACAGCTAATACATCTAAACTTCTGATTCATATGCTACTGCGCATCACTCAAGAGTTTACAATTGAAATTAAAAAAATTCGATCCAGCGTCCTTCAAAAGGAAAAAGCCCTCAATGAAGTGGATAGCGAAGATATCACCTCTCTGACCATTTCCGAGGAAAACCTCAATCAATACCTCTCCTCCTTACTCCCCTTGCGCAATGTTTATCAGGCTATTTCTTCGGGTCGCTATACTTTCCTACAAGAAAAAGACCAAGACCTCCTTGAGGATTTACTCAATGCCTCAATGCAATCCGAGGAACTCTGTACTGTGATTTTACGATCGATCCGCTCTCTAAGGGATTCATTTCAAATCATTTTCACAAATCAGCTCAATAAAACGATTAAACTCTTAACAGCTCTTACGATCATCCTTAATATCCCAACAATGGTCGCCAGTTTATATGGTATGAACGTCGATCTCCCCATTAGTCGCAGCCCCTTTGCCTTTCTTTATATTATGCTCTTTATTTCGATTGTTTCGATTCTCGCCTACATGGTATTCCAAAAACGTAAGTGGTTGTAATCTAATTATTTATGCTTTGGTTCGGGAAAATATTGCTCCCATCCTCCACCTAGCACCTTATATAGGAGAACCGTATCAAGTAGCGTCTTCATATCGGTATTGAGGAGTTCTTGCTCAGAGGCATTAAGATTAGACTTGGCATTGATAACATCAATAAGACTAACAAGCCCCTTTTGAAATCTCTCATCGCTTAAGCGGGTGCTAGCTTGATAATGACTTGTTGACATTTCTCTCTCATAAAGAGCGTTAAGATCCTGAGTATAAGAAATAATTACACTCTCAGCCTCTTCAATGGCCCTGAGGATCGTCTGCTGATAGGTGTGTGCAATAGCTGCCGTTGCCGCTCTTTTTGCACTGAGATTGCCTTTGAGTTTACCCCCCATAAAAATCGGCATATTCATATCTCCACCGATAGCCCACGTTTTGCTTCCCAATGAAAACAGATTCTTAAGAGCCAGCGATTGAAGCCCCCCATCCCCGACAAGTGTGAATGTCGGGAAAAATTCTGCAACGGCAACCCCCTCATTTGCAGTGGCCATTGCAAGCTCTCTTTCCGCTCTTCGCACGTCAGGGCGTCGGCGCAGAAGATCCGATTGAAGCCCAACCGTCACATTCCCGGGAAATTTTGGAAGCGGTTGATAGGGAAGGAGTTCGGCAAGAAGCTTTTCCGGATATGACCCTGTTAAGACTGAAATCGCATAAATGCTTTGATAAATCTGTGCATAAATATCGGGCAATTTAGACCGTTCAGTTGCGAGCCGGGCACGGATATTTTCAATATCAAGACGGCCTATACGTCCCACCTCAAACTGTCTCTCAAAAAGTTGAGCCTTTTGCTTAATTAATTCGATCTCATCCAAAATAAGCTCCGCTCTTTCTTGAGATCCTCTCAACTCAATATAATTACGGCCAATTTCAGCTAAAACAGTGATGAGCACATCATTTCTTTGCTCGATATTGCTCTCAATAAATGCATTGGCAGCCTCTACCTTTCTACGCGTTTTTCCAAAGAGATCAATCTCCCAAGTTGCGTCAAAAAGGACATTATATAAACTTTGAATTTGAGGTGTTTGAAGTGTAAAGGGCAGTCCCGTTGAGCTTGATAGCGTACCGGGAACATTTCCAACACTCGGACCAATGGCAAAAATCGGCCCATTTTTGCTAAAATAGGTTTTTGTTGCATTGAGATCGACTCCGATTTGAGGCCAGAAAGAAGAAGCATCCATCTGCCTGAGTCCCCTTGCTTGTAAAATACGCTCAGTTGCAGCTAATACATCGCGATTATATTGTGCTGCCAAATCCATATATTGATTGAGTAGAGGATCTTCGAGTTGTTCCCACCATTGAATAATAGGCGTCTGAGATGCCATAGCATCATCATCGCAAATCGATGCCCACTGCCCTGATATTTGCGACTCGGGTTTCTTATAATTAGGCCCTACCATGCAACCGGATAGAAATACTATACTGACAATCAATAAATATGATTTTATCTTTTTTCTCACTGCAATCTTCTCCTAAAAAAGAGACCCGCCCCCACAAAATTAACTACCGAAATAATGAGTAGGGGCCAAATATGTTCAAATACGATTCTCGCCGGCAGCGCCTTCAAGAACAAACCTTTTGAGATAATTAACATATATTTCAAAGGGATTAAATATGTCACGGGTTGAAGCCATGTTGGCATATTTTCAATTGGAGTCGCATATCCTGCAAGCAAGACGGAAGGAAGAATAAAAATGAAGGTACCGAGCATTGCTTGTTGCTGAGTTGAAGAGAGAGAAGAAATAAAGAGTCCGACACCACTAATGGAACTCACGAAAATAAAAAGACTCAAAAAATAGAGAAAAAATGATCCGGTGAAAGGAACGCCAAAAACGAGTGTCCCGATCGCAAGCATTAATAATCCCTCTAAAAGCCCTATGATAATCCCCGGCACAATTTTTCCAATCAAGATCTCATAAGGGATCAATGGTGAGACAAGTAATTGATCAAAGGTACCTAGCTCTCGTTCTCTTGCCACTGATTGGGTTGTTACAACAAGACAGGTAAGCATTGCTAAAATAGCAACCAAACAAGGAATGTTATACCAATAGTAAATGCGATTGGGATTAAACCAAGTACGTGGAACCAACTCAACTTTTTGTACGATTTTGCGATAATCCCGATTAAACTGATTAATAATTTCGCCGGTATACCCGGCTAAAATTTGGGCCGTATTTGTCTTACGCCCATCCAGAATCAATTGAACCGTCGCCGGTTTGCCTTCATCTAAATTACGCGAAAACTGTTGGTCAATAGAAACAACCATCACCCCTTTTTGATGATCAATAAACGGGGCAATCTCCTCTACGCCCTTCAAAAAATAAATGCGATCATTAAACGTTTTACTTCCCATAAACCGCTCGACAAGCTCAAATCCTTGCTCCCCATTATCGCGATTAAGAATTCCTATCGGCACATTTTTCACATCGAGTGTCGCTGCAAATGTAAAAATAAAGAGCTGTAAAATGGGAGGGCCTAAAATTGAAATCCTCACTTTAGCATCTCTTAACACAGCCAAAAGCTCTTTCCAAATCAATACAATAATCCGATTCAATCGAGCCTCTTCACAGTTTTAGATGCAGTGATCAGAAAGAAAACAAGTCCAATGACAACGATTGGAACCATATCATATAAAATCAACGTCCAAACATTACCGACTAAAAATAATGTCTGTAAACTTTGCACGAAATACTTCGCGGGAATGATATATGTGAGATATTGTATCCACTGAGGCATGCTGTAAATCTCAAACAGGAATCCCGATAACATATAAGCCGGCAAAAAAGCGACAATCAAAGTCACTTGATATGCAAAAACTTGATTCCGAGCTAGAGTTGAAATCATCAGTCCAAGACCAAGTGAGCAAAGCAAAAAAAGAGCGGAGACTAAAGTGAGAAGTAAAAATGAACCCCTGAGTGGAATATCATAGATGAAGACAGAAATAATCACGCAAATCGCCATTGAAATCATCCCCAGAATAAAATAGGGGATAATTTTAGCAATGACGAGTTCAAAGGCACTTGCAGTCGTTGACATGAGGGCCTCCATTGTCCCCCGCTCCCACTCACGCGCAACAACAAGAGCCGTTAATAAAGAACCCGTAAGCGTCATAATAATGGCGAGTGATCCCGATAAAAGAAAATAGCGGCTCTCGAGTTTTTCATTATACCAAAAGCGGGGTTGCATACTGATCACGGGAAGCTGCTCTTGAACTAGCCCTTGTGTATAAAGCTGCTGAGCACGCCAATTTTGAATGGTTCCTTCTGCATAATTTTGAACGAAATTAGCCGTATTTGTTTCACTTCCATCCGCAATGATCTGAATGGGAGCAATTGTATCGGGTCGGCTGCGAAATTGAGAAAAATATGAAGGAATCACAAAAAAGCCTCGAATACTCCCTTTCATGAGATCATCAACAATGTCCTTCCGATGACGCGAGATTTTCAAGTCAAAATAGCGCGATCCTTGTAGAGATTCAACAAAGCTCTGTGCATCGGGAGAGCTATCTTCCATAACAAGACCCATCCTCAAATGATCTAAATCAAGAGAAACACCCGATCCATATAGAAAGATCAATAATAAAGGGAGAAAAACCGTAATTAAAATGCTACTGGGATCGCGAAAAACTTGAATGAATTCTTTTTTTAAAAGGGCCCGAATACGCCGCATTTTCCCATTTTTTTGAACATTGATCAATTGGTTGGAAATGTCATTTTTAATCATTTTATGACCCTTTGTCGATCGTGTTCTTCGATCATTTGAACAAAGGCATCTTCTAAGGTGGGATTGGGATTCTGCTCTGAGTGGATTTGATCTTTAAGAGCATTGGGCGTGTCCATGCTGATCACTTGACCTCGATAGACAAGGGCAATTCGATCGCAATATTCGGCTTCATCCATAAAATGTGTCGTGATTAAAATCGTCACACCTTTAGAAACTAGGCCATTGATATGATTCCAAAACTCTCGTCGCGTAATGGGGTCGACACCGGATGTTGGCTCATCGAGAAAAAGAACACTCGGACGATGCATCGTTGCACAGGCTAAACTCAGCCTTTGCTTAAAACCGAGCGGAAGCATCTCCGCCGATGAGGACAAATAAGGCTCTAAATTAAAGATTTCGATCATCTGATCGATTGCTTCGCGCCTTTCATGGTTTTTTAAATTATATATCCCTGAAAAAAAATCGAGATTTTGTCGTACACTTAAATTGCCATAGAGCGAAAATTTTTGAGCCATATATCCGATACGCGAGCGGGCAACACCGGGTGCTTTTTGAAGATCGAGATGATTGACAAAGGCCTTTCCCGATGTGGGCTTTAAAAGACCGCATAGCATCTTAAATGTTGTTGTCTTCCCTGCTCCATTTGGCCCTAATAGTCCAAAAATTTCGCCCTGTTTTACAGAGAGTGAAATCTCATTTGTCGCCGTAAAACTCCCAAATTTTTTTGTTAATTTTTCCGCAACAATTGTTTCTGAATTGCATTCACCACACTCGGGCATAGCTTCAGCGAGTTTAGATGTACCTCCGGGTCCCCCACCTAAAATATCGATAAAGGCATCTTCAAATCTCGGGTGCGCTTCAACCATTTGCACATGAGAGGAAAGCTTTCCTTCTTTGCGAAGAACAATTCTTAAATCCCGGCCCTGAATCACCCCATCGATGACATTTGAGTCTTTGAGCAGCTCAAAGAGGAGTTTGCGCCGATCCCCTTCGATATCGGTAATATGAATAGTGCGCCCTTGCATTGTTTGGGTTAGCTCCTTAGGATCTCCATGATATAAGAGCTCCCCTTCATTGAGCAATATCACCCGATCACATTGCTCTGCCTCATCCAGATATGCCGTACTCCATAGAACGGAAATGCCCTCACCCAGCAGTTGCCCAACCATTTCCCAAAGCTCTCTTCTTGAAATGGGATCAACCCCAACACTAGGTTCATCTAAAAGCAACAGATCAGGTTTTTTAATCAGCGTACATGCAAGACCGAGTTTTTGCTTCATTCCACCCGATAAATTCCCTGCCAAGCGCGATGTATATTCAGTAAGACCGGTAAAACGAAGCAGTTTTTCACAAACGGCCTTTTTTTCCTCACCAATGACATTTTTAAGATCAGCATAAAGATTGAGATTTTGAGCTACGGAGAGCTCATCATATAAACCGAATTTCTGAGGCATATACCCTGTGAGGTAATGAATCGATTCGCTATCGCGGATCGTATCATATCCCTCAACCAGAATTTGTCCCTCAGTAGGGGTGAGAAGCCCTGCAATCAAACGAATGAGCGTTGTTTTTCCGGCTCCATCGGGTCCGACAAGTCCTGTGATCTTACCCTTGAGGATTTCTGCATTGATCTTTTTTAAGGCAGGTCGATGTGAATTAAATGATTTTGTCAGATCGTGAATGGATGCAATAGCGTCACTCACGTTGAACTCCCTATATATAGTTTGACTGTCACAGGCATTCCCTGAACAAGACTCATATCGGGATTATCGACATATATTCTCAATCGATACACAAGATCCGTTCGGAGTTGAACCGACTCAACTGTCTTTGGTGTAAATTCCGCAACCGGTGAAATAAATCCGATTTTCCCCGTATATTCACGCCCGTTGTCCGTGTAAACTTTTGCCTCCATCCCATAATAGACATCACCGAGATGGGGCTCATTGACAAAAGCCCGGATCCAAACCGGTGAGCTCACAGACAATGTATATACGGGATCAGCAGGATTCACTACAGTGCCCGGCTCTCGAATACGTGTGAGAATAATCCCATCTGTCGGTGCTCTAGCCTGAGTATAATCTAGATTGTCCTGAGCTACTGATATTGCCGCATTGGATTGCATCAAATTAGCGCACAATTGATCGCGATTGGCTTGTGCATTATCGAGATCTTCTTGCGATACGGCTCCAATGCCAATCAGTTCTTTGCGCCGATCCAGCATCACTTCTGCATTTGCTAGATTTGCAATGATAGCCTCTTTGGCGCTGACTGCTTCCTGGAGTTGGCTGTTATATGGAGTTGGATCAAGTCTGCACATCAAATCACCTGCATTCACCCGATCGCCCTCTTCAAAAAAGAGCTGCGTCACCTGTCCACTTACGCGAAATGCAATATCGACTTGACGCACATCAACATTTCCATACAGAGTGATTTCATCTGAATTGCTATGATCTCGAAAAAAGAAAAAAGAAGTTAATCCTATCGCAATTATAATTATGATAAGAATAAGCGATGAGATTTTTTTTCTTTTCATTCAAACCTATACTAAACTGTAAGTTTTAAGGGCTAAGTCCAAAAACTAGTTAGTAGCTTTGAATTAAAAAAAAATCAACTTATAAAATAGAAAAATAAAGATCTATACTGGGAGTAATTCAAGAGTTGGAACTTTTATAATCTCGTTACAACGCTATCTAGCTCGTGAAAACGAAGCTTGAATTTTTTAGGACCAAGAGTTCCATCTGAAGGCAATCCAATCACATCGACTCTCATTTTAAATCCATCATTTGTTGTAATCATATATCCACCGTCAATTGTCGACTCAATGCCTCTAATTCCTTGAGGACATTTTTCAGAAATCTCAGATGAACTTAAAATGGCATTGATCTGTCTTGCCATTTCTTGATGAGGAGGAAGCGCTGCAAAAGCTTTAAAACTGAATAATAGTGTCGCTAAACCAAACAACCATTTTTTCATACCAATTCCCCAAGAAGATTTTTAAAAGCACAATTATAGCATAAATAAGAGGCTAAATCAATAAAATAGATGGGTTGTTAAGATATTTTTTTAATGTGACGAGAAAAGCAGCTGCTTCAGCCCCATCAATCACGCGATGATCTACTGAGAGCCAAACACTAAGGGTTTTTCCCGCTTGAATCATTCCTTGATGATTGACAATGGGCTTATTGATAATCCCACCGACAGCTAAAATCGCTGCCTGGGGAGGATTAATAATCGCTTGGAAGTCTTGGATTCCGAACATTCCCAAATTAGAAATAGTAAAGCTCCCCCCTTGATATTGCTCAGGGGTGAGTTTTTGTTTACGGGCTAGGGCGACGAGTTCTTTTACTTCATGAGAGATTTGACTCACATTTTTGTAATCGGTATGACGAATAATTGGGGTAATCAATCCCCCATTTATGCTGACGGCAATGGCAACATCAATCGTATCAAATTGAATAATGACGTTTTTCTGATTATCAAATCCACTATTGATGATCGGATGCTCTTTCAGTGCTAAAGCTGTTGCTCGAATCACAAAATCATTATAGGTGATTTTGATTCCACCCTTCTTTAATTGCTCGCGCGCTTCGACAAGTGAATCAACAACAATTTCATCGCGTACATAAAAATGAGGGATAAACATCTTTGATTCTTGCAACCGTTTTCCAATCGCTTTCCTCATTGGAGTCAAAGGCACATCAGTATATGAACCCGGTGGACGTGTTGGTAATCGTCTTGAGTGAAATCCTACATGCCCCCCTTCAACACCTTCTAAATCACGCATGACAACTCGACCGTTAGGACCTGAGCCCTTAATCGTTGAAAGGTCAATATTTCGATCTTCAGCAGTGCGCTTTGCTGAAGGCGAAGCTAAAACGCGCTCATTTTGCATACCTGTGGGAAATTCGAATGTATAATTTTGTAGTGGGGGCATCGGAGCAAAAACAGGTTCCCCAATTGCTTGAGCTACGGGAGCCGGTGTTTGTTTTTCCGGTGCTTCACTGTCGGATTTTGCCTCTTCTTTTTGTGGGGATGGGGCAGGCATTTCCCCCTCAGGACGGTATCCCTCAATCGACTCCGACTCACTTGCGGTAAACACGGCAATCGGTTGATTTACTCGGGCTTCTCCGCCGTCAGGAATGAGAATTTTTCGCAAATATCCATCATCAAGAGCCGTATACTCAACAGTCGCTTTATCTGTTGCCACTTCGATTAAAACATCGCCCTCTTTAATGAGATCGCCTTCTTTTTTATACCATTTGACAATCTGACCTGAAGTCATTGTCGGTGAGAGTTTAGGCATAGTCACAGTGAACGGCATGCGTTTTCCCCTATTTTAGTGTTTGTCTAATGGCTGCGATAATTCTTTGGATATTTGGAACGGTTTCAAGCTCCATATTTTTAGCATATGGCATGGGCGTTTCTCTTTGACAAACGCGGGCAATCGGAGCATCGAGATAGTCAAAACAGTGCTCCATCACTTCGAATCCGACTTCGGCACAAATACCGGCAAAGAAATGTCCCTCTTCAACGACAACACAACGCCTAGTTTTTTTAACCGATTGGATCACAAGGGGGATATCAAGGGGTTTAATAGTTCTTAGATCGATCACCTCAATGCTAATGCCCTCTTTAGCAAGCTCCTGCGCTGCTTTTTCACAAAATTGAAGCATTCTCGAATACGAAACAAGGGTGAGATGGGTTCCCTCTCGCACAATCTTTCCCTTACCAATCTCAACAGTATACTCTGCTGTTGGGATTTCCATTTTATCTCCATAACAGAGCTCATTTTCTAAAAAGATAACGGGGTTGTCATTGCGAATAGCCGATTTAAGAAGCCCTTTAGCATCATAGGGGTTTGATGGCGCAATGACAATAAATCCGGGTAGATTACCATAGAGAGCTTCCACACAATGCGAGTGCTGAGAAGAAACTTGAGCCGCAGCCCCATTGCATCCTCTAAAAACGATGGGCACTTTAAAACGCCCCCCCGACATGTAATACATCTTGCAAGCATTGGAAATCAGTTGATCAGCCGCAACAAAAGAGAAGTTAAAACTCATAAATTCAACAATCGGGCGAAGTCCCGTCATTGCAGCTCCAATCGCCAGCCCGGTAAACCCATTTTCAGAAATCGGTGTATCTAAAATGCGCCCGGAACCCCATTTATCGAGCATGCCCTTAGTGACCTTATAAGCGCCATTATATTCAGCGACCTCTTCTCCAAGAACAAAGACCGTGTCATCGCGCGTCATCTCTTCATCAATGGCTTGCCTTAAAGCCTCTCTAAGATCGACAGTTTGCTTTTCCATTACCTTTTCCTTTATGCATATACGTCTTCTTCAAGAGTCAGTGGATCCGGAAGGGGGCTCTCATCTGCAAAAGCCATGGCATCAATTACAATTTGTTTTATCTCTTGATTGAAATGATCTACCTCTTCCTGAGTGATGATTTTGGCATCAATAAGCTCACCTGCCAGTCGATGAAGCGGATCTTTTTCCATCGCCTTTTGCAACTCATCTTTAGACCGATAAAGGCCCGGATCTGAAACCGAATGGCCTTTAAATCGCTCAGTCAAGGCTTCAATCAAAACAGGTTTAGACGAGGATCTTACCTCTTCTAACACCTGCTTAAAACAAGCAAAGCAGTTAAAGAAGTCCATCCCATCAATCGTATACCCCTTAATACCATAAGCTTTAGCAAAAGACTCTGCAATCGGTTGATGGCATACGGCTCTTGAAACGGCCGTTCCCATTCCCCATTGATTGTTTTCAACAACAAAAACCGAAGGTAAGGACCAAAGCGTCGCTAAATTAAGTGTTTCATGAAAAGTCCCTTGAACGACGGCACCATCGCCTAAAAAACCAATTGCAATTTTATCTTTTTGACCTTGGTACTTTGCCGAAAAGGCGGCGCCCGCCACCAGTGGCAAATGCCCACCGACAATCCCAAAACCACCGAGCAAATTCTTAGAAAAGAGGTGCATAGACCCTCCCCTTCCCTTGGCATTTCCCGTCACTTTTCCATAGAGCTCAGCCATCAGCTCTTTGGGAGGCTCATCATGTAGTAAAGCAAGGCCATGGCAACGATAAGTCGTCAAATACCAATGATCGATTCCAAGGGCTTCTACAGCCGCAGTGCCAATTGCCTCTTGCCCAATATAAGAATGAAAAAACCCACCAATTTTACCATGTTGATAAGCAGATTCGGCTCTTGTTTCAAAATTTCGAATCAAGAGCATTTTTTTGAGAACTTCAATCAGACGATCTTTTCCAATTTCTTGAATGATCTCCTCTTTATTGCTCTCAAATAGGTGATATTTAATTTTTGCCATATTGCAATTTTTGTGATCTCAAAAAGATTATGCGTATAATCACTTTATATTAGAGAATGGAAAAAAATCAAAGCCTATCTTTTATAGACTACTTTACAATTTGCAGGTATAGTTATCCAAAAGGAGAAGACGTATGCCTCTTAGGACTATTTACTACGATACGGAAACAACAGGTGTTAAATCGGATAAGGATCGCATCACTGAAATTGCTGCCTACGACGCAACGCTCAATAAAACATTCGTCAGTTTAGTCAATCCGGGTATGCCAATTCCCCTTGAATCAAGTCAAATCACAAACATCACAGATGACATGGTTAAAGATTCACCTGATTTTGGAGAAGTCGGAAAGGCCTTTTTTGATTTTTGTGGAACTGACTGCGTCCTCATAGCTCATAATAATGATAATTTTGATGTTCATTTCTTGCGCAACGAAAGTAAACGCCATGATTTGATCCTCCCTTCTTATCAATTTATTGACACTTTGAAATGGGCTCGCAAATACCGCCCCGATCTCCCCCGCCATTCGCTGCAATATTTGCGTGAAGTCTTTGGAATTGATAAAAACAACGCCCACCGCGCCCTTGATGACGTTATCATGCTCCATCAGATTTTTTCGCTCATGATTGGAGATCTTTCCATTGAAACAGTGATAGAATGTCTAAGTGAAAAAGAACCGGATCTCATTCAAATGCCCTTTGGAAAACATAAAGGAACCCCACTTGAAAAACTCCCACAGGGATATCTCAAATGGCTTGGACAATCCGGTGCTCTTGAAAAGAGTGAAAATACAAACCTTAAAACTTCTTTAGAAAAACTGGGGCTTCTTGCAATTTCATAAGAAGTCAATTGCTATTTTCGGATGTGGATTTGTAGGACAAGCCGTTGCACAAACCCTCAAAAGCCACCATCTAACACTATCGACAACTTCTTTAAACAGAGTTGAGCAACTTTCGAAATTCTCCCAAGATATTGCTATTCTAAAAGGTTGTGATCGGGAAAAAATTGCGGAATGGATTGAAAATCAAGATGTTTTAATCCTAACAATGGCCCCTAAAACAACCGATAGCTATCAGACAACTTATGTTGATACCGCAAAAAATTTTGCTGAAATTCTTCAAAACACTTCATCTGTCAGGCAAATCATTTATACCTCATCTACCGGTGTATACGCAGAAAATGAAGGAGGCTGGGTTACAGAAACTTCGCCGCTGATTCACACCCCTCATGCGAGAGGAAAATATCTCTCTGAAACGGAAGAGATCCTCCTTTCTTTACACTCCTCTCATCGCAGGGTATGTATTTTCAGATTGGGTGAAATTTATGGGGATGAACGCTCGTTAAAAAAGAAAATTGAAAGATATTCAAAAAACCCTCTCCCTCTTAATCCGAAGAGCCCAACCAATATGATCCATATCGATGATATTTGCTCAGCGATTGAATTTTCACTTAATCATGATCTCAATGGAATTTACAATCTAGTCGATGATGATCACATAGAGCGCAGTCAACTCTACGCTAAACTTACAAAACTCTACCAACTTCCCGCACCGCTCTTTTCTCATGAAACAACACCCCACAGTCACCTCAAACGCGTTTCAAATCAGAAACTAAAAGAAGCGGGCTATCAATTGATCCATCCCCACCGGGTCTATTAACCGGGTGGTTAAATCCCCGTTAGGATCTCTCGAGCGGCCGATTTCCCCATATGAAAATGCATATCCCAAAGCTGTTTGAAGGGGGGACATGTTTCGAGAAGCTGATCTTTTGATCCCTCAGCGATTTTGACACCATCTTCAATGAAAATAATCCGATCGGCATGTTCAATGGTTGTCAGTCTATGAGCCACAATAATTTGAGTGACATTGCCGTAAAGATCAACAATCGCCGTTTTAATCCGATCTTCACTGACTGAATCTAATGAAGATGTCGCCTCATCTAAAACGAGAATAGGAGCTTGCTTAGCTAACGCCCTAGCTACCGCGAGGCGTTGTTGCTGACCACCGGATAAATTCTTGCCCGTTTCTGCCAGATGCGTATCATATGCCTTTGGCAGCTTAATGATAAAGTCATGTGCATATGCCTTTTTTGCCGCATCGACAATCCGCTCTCTAGGGAAGCCTTTCCCATATGCAATATTTTCTAAAACCGTATCAAAGAATAAAAATGGCTTTTGAGGGACAAAGGCTATTTGTTCTCTAAGAGAAGCCTGAGTGTAATGGATGATATTGATCCCATCGATTAAAATCTCTCCCTTTTGAACATCATAAAGACGGGGCAAGAGCTGCAAAATCGTGGATTTTCCGGACCCCGTATGTCCGACGATTGCAATGGTTTCTCCCTTATGAATCGTAAAACTCACATCTTTTAAAATCCATTTGTCCTCATAGCCAAACCAAACATTTTTAAACTCGATCTTATCGCGGAAGTTGACAAGGGGAACGGCATCGCTTTTATCTTCAATCAGAGGCTTAATTTGCATCACCTCATCGAGACGCTCAGCAGCAACAACCCCCTTCTGGATATTGGAATTCTCATCAGCAAACTTACGGATCGGCTCATAAAATTGATTTAAAATCCCGCAAAAAACTATCAACTCGGCAATTGTAAGCTTTAAGACATATAAACCAAAAATTAAAACGGCTGCTAAACAAAACGTTGTGATCGTATGTAAAATGGGTCTGACTAATAAATCATACTTAGCGGTTTTTGCTTCAAAATGCGCCATCTGATCATTTTGTTCTTTATATTTTTTGAGCGAAAATCGCTCCATTCCAAACACTTTTACCGTTTGAATACCCGATAGAAAATCAATCAGAACAGATGAGAAATTTTCTTGATTTTTTTGAAGCTGCCGCGTGATTTGTCGCACTTTTCTGGTGATCATAATCATAGGTAAAATAATCAGTGGCAAACCGACAAAAACAACTAAGGAGAGTTGCCAAGATGAGTAAAAACACCCCGTTAGCGAAAGAACAACCGTAAAGGGCGTTAGAATATAGTTGGTAATGCAAGAATTGAGAGATCTGGCAATTTGCGTTGCATCACTTGCAACACGTGAAGAAAGCGATCCAATATTATATTCATGGTAAAAACTCATCGGGAGACTTTGAATGTGCTCAAAATAATCTTGTCTGAGTTGTTTGGAGACCTTAATTGATAAAATTTGAGCTGTATAACGACTGAAAAAAAGAAATACTGCCTTAAACAGCGCAACCAATATCAACATGATAACGAGCTTATGAAAACTCCCCTTCTCTACTTTTAAGTGAGTTTTAATGCGCTGCAGAATGCGCCCCATGCGATTGCTATCATTTTTACTTAAAAAACGACTCGCATCATCTTTAGTAATGACATCTTTTCCCTTAGAAACATCATTCCACCTCTCCTCAACCTCTACTCTTGATAATTGCTCAATCGACTTATTGGTCTGTTTAGGGTGGAACAAAGTAAAAAAATCGGCACCGGAACTTGTTAATACACCAAGGGAAACAACTTCGACACTACTTGCCATCACTAGAAGAAATAGCGTTACGAGCATCATCACGAGCCATATCACATGCTCTTTGACTCGAATTGCCGCTTTAAATAACAGTCTCATATCACTTCAATCTTTTATGCGCTATGCATCATAACAGCGATTCGGTAATTGTACAATTACAATATCGATTTTGACCGATCGACCAGCGCGCATCGCCGGCTTCTAAAAATTCCAACTCTTGAATCACTTCCGGTATATAAAAACCAAACAATAAAAATATTTGCAATTATTTTTATTAGGAATATATACCAAAATAAACTGAAGCATTGAGGCAATACAATGTCGTATGTCATTCATTGGTTTCGCAATGATTTGCGATTAAAAGATAACCAAGCACTATATGAAGCTTCAAAAAGCGGTTATCCCATTCTTCTCGTCTATATCTATGATGAAGATTCTTTGTATACTCAGGCTGATGCCCATCGCGTTTGGCTCTACCACTCACTCATTGAACTCAAAGCCTCGCTAGAGAATCTCAATCTCTCTTTGGTGATTAAAAAGGGCTCCCCCAAGAAAATTTTTCATGAAATCATTAAAGAAGCAAAACCCTATGCCATATATTACAATGATGTGTATGAACACCATGATCTAAAAAACGCACAGGATCTTCGTTATTTATGTGAAGAGCATGGCACTCTTATTCAGCACTTCCATGGCAATTTAATTGCTCACCCTGATGCAATTAAAAATTCAAATGGAACCTTTATCAACCACTTCACTCCGTTTTGGAATGCCATTAATCACAAATATTCACCAAGAGCGCTTTATCCCCTGCCGAAAATAGAACGATTTTCCTCTTCAGTATCAAGCCTTGATATTGAAGATCTCAACTTACCCTCTTCCTATCATTGGAACGAACATATAAAAAAACATTGGAAAGTCAATGAGACCCATGCCCAAAAAAAATTAAATCACTTCCTCAAAACGAAAGTAAATCACTATATTGAACATCGACAATATCTTGGGAAACCCTGTTCTTCAGAGCTCTCCGCTTACCTACATTTTGGCGAAATCGGCCCCTATCAAATCATTGATGCATGCAACGCTCATATCAATCGATCTAAGATTAAAGGAATTGAGCGACAACTTGAAGCCTTTATTAAAGACCTTGCATTGCGAGAATTTGCCTATTATTTACTCTATCATCAATATGAAATGAAAAAAAATCCGCTTGAACATGAAGAGACTCCCTTCCATTGGACAGAAAACACCTATTATTTCAATGCATGGAAAAAAGGCATCACCGGATTTCCCATTGTTGACGCGGCAATGCGCCAACTCCTTGAAATGGGTTGGATGCCTACACAAGCGCGACTCCTCACCGCATCTTTCCTTGTTAAAGATCTGAAAATACATCGGGAAGAAGGGGAACACTGGTTCTTTAAAAATCTGTTTGATGCTGATATCGCCAATAATCTCTTTAATTGGCAATTCAGTGCTCAATGTGGAAATCGCTTTGAGCCCTTTTTAAAAACATACCACGTCGAGCAACAAAGCAAAAAAACGGACCCGGATGGCGAATATATTAAAACTTGGATTCCCGAGCTCAAAAAGCTCCCCTCTAAATATATTCACGCGCCTCATAAAGCGCCTGCTGCCGTTTTGAAAAAAGCTAAAATCATTCTGGGAGAAACCTATCCCATGCCAATTATAGATCTCAATGAGTCAGCTAAAAAGACGTTGAAACAGCTTCAAGAAAAAGCAAAACAAAAGAAAAAAATTAAACACTGAAATTAAATATCAAGCAAGCTGTGGAATTCTCCAAGTTTGCGAAACTTCTTATATCTCTCTTCTAAAAGATTCTCAGAAGCTATTTTCTGAAGTTCAGAGAGTTGAGAAAGTACAAACGTTTTGAGATTTTCAGCTGTTTGTTTTTGATCGTGATGGGCACCGCCCAGTGGCTCGGGAATCATTTCATCGACGATACCAAATTGCTGTAAATCTTCAACATGCATTTTTAAAGCAGCCGCGGCTTCGGACTTTTTAGAGGCATCTTTCCATAAGATAGAAGCACATCCCTCAGGTGAAATGACTGAATAATAAGAATGCTGAAGCATCCCGATGCGATCTCCAATAGCGATCCCAAGAGCCCCTCCTGAACACCCCTCTCCAATAATTGCGATGATAATGGGCGTTTTGAGACGTGACATGACGAATAAATTATCGGCAATGGCTCTCCCCTGCCCTCTTTCTTCAGCCTCTAATCCCGGATGCGCTCCGGGAGTGTCGATCAGACATAACACCGGGAGAGAAAACTTTTCGGCAAGCTTCATCAAACGCTGCGCTTTGCGATACCCTTCCGGATGGGGCATTCCAAAGCTATGTTTAAGCCTTGATTCAGTGTCGTGCCCCTTTTCTTGAGCGATGACAACAAATTTCTGATCACCTATCACAGCAAATCCACCAATAATGGCTTGATCATCGCGATAGAGGCGATCTCCATAAAGTTCCTCAAAAGAAGAGCAGATCATTTTGATATAATCAATCGAATGTGGTCGATTGGGATGGCGGCAAATCAGAACCCTTTCCCATGGAGTCAGCTTTGAGTATACTTTGTTTTTTAACTCAATGAGTTTTTTCTCCAATTGGTTAAACTCTTGGCTATCTGCAAGATCATGATTTTTTTGGTGTTTTTTCAAACGGTCTAGCGTCTCTTCAAAATCTTGAATTTGCTTTTCGTGATCTAAACAAAACCCCATAACTATCCTTAAAATCCTATTGGTTATATGCTATAATTGGAGGAATATTTTTAGCATTTTTTCTTAATTCCGTCGAATCATCCGTAATTTCTACAATCGTCGGCTTCGTAATCACAATGCTAAAAAGTTCTTCAATATCATTCTTTGCCATTCGAATACACCCATCGCTATCGTATTTGCCAATGAGCTGGCTATATTCAATAAACTCTTGATTTTTCCCTCTAATCTCACATGGCAAGCCATGAATACCATACCCTTTGATATGGGCCTCTTCTTCATTAGGTAAATTCCTTAAAGGAAGCCAGCGAGTGCCAAAAACTTTAATCATTTCAATTTTTTCATTCTGAAAATAACCCATCATTCCGGGTTTATAAGTCGCAATTTTATCTCCTAAAATGAACCGCCCAACAGGTGTTGCGCATTGATTATTCCGAATTGTGCCGACGCCAATCTGATATGTTTTAAGAAGCACTTTTTCTTTTGAGTCGATATCGACATAGTAAAACCACATTTTTGGCGTCGAAAGATCGACAAGGAGATAAAAGTTAATGGGTTTTTCGGGATTAAGAACGTTAAATTTATCTCCGGGGGAGACCTTTTGCGTATAATAATCGCTATTTCGATTTAAGCTGCGCGCAATAAAATGGCGAGAAGTCGCATAATGAGAGGCATAATCTGCAATCCATGCAGGACGCCCTTTAAGCCAAGGGACACGGCTTGTATAAGTGATTGTTTTTACAATGGGAAGTTTGTCTTTGCCTACTGTAAAAAGCTTTTCAATCAAATCGATGTCGCTGTCATTTTCATTTTGTAAAGCAAGAGGAGAATAGCAAACAGCGCTGTCAACCTTTTCAGCCACAGACTCATTTCGAATTAGGATTGAATCATGATCTAAAACAACAGGATCCATCTCTTTAGGATGATCGTCTATTTCAATGCGTTCCGTGCTAACTGTCTCTTGAACCTTCTTTGTCTGACCATTTTTTTTCATTGCCCTAATCCCCATCACGGCAACTGTTAAAACAGCAAAGATCATCAGAATTCTTCGGAATGACATCCATTACCTCTCTAAATTGCACAAAATTATAATTAAAATGATAATAAAATTCAATAACTGGTTTATAGTAATTAAAGTTTTTATTACTATAAACCGTTATTTTTACCTATAATCTCTTATTTTCCAAGTATATGCCTTATCAATGTCACCTATTTCATAAGCAATAAGAAAATCAGCTCCCCAAAAAAAATGCTCTCCTTCAAGGGGAATGACTTGCATTTCATGCAAACAATTAGAAATCAGCTCTATACGACTATTACCATTAGATATCAAAATATGTCCGGATGGGCCTAAATAATTTTTTAAAGACCTTTTATTTAAAATATGGCCTTTATTTATCGTGACCTGATCCCCTTTCACATACAGTGTAAAATGCATTTTATCGCACATATCGTAGTCAACGATCCGGGACTTAATCTCTAGCTCATCTTCACTTTTAATCGCAGTAAAATCGACAAAAACACGCCCCGGGATTGGTTTTTCCATTGTTGAAGAAGGCTCAATGAGGCGCGTCCAATTGGAGTATTTAGTAAACCCTTCTCTTTCAATGATTTGACCACCTTCCGCCTCTTTGTCCTCCATTCTGAACGTTCCAAAGGTCCTCATATCCCCCAGAGCGCCATATTGAAAACCTAAAGCCCTAAATTCAAAGTCTTTAAACTCAATATAAGCCAGCGGCGTTCTCCGACCGAAACAATCAATAATTAAACTCATATTAAAATCGGATAGATTGACAAAACCTATATCGTGTTCTTGATAAATAGTAGTGGGGGGTAAATGGGGTAATTCTCTTTCATGATCAATGATCTCGATTAAACAAAGCGTTAACGGATCCATTTCTCGCCGATCGAACACAAGATACTGCTTTAAATGTCTAATGATCTCTTCTAATCTTTTATCATTCATGACTTGGTAGATAGAAAAAAGAATATGTGAGTATAGCGATCGCAAAGCTTGTTCGTTAATAGAATCCGGAGGACATCCGATACCAATTGGTAAATCCCCTTTTCGATTGAGGATATGCAAAGAGGCTAAAGCCATTTGCATCGCATCGAGCAATAATCCTTCATGTTTAAAAAGCAGACCCATGGCATAAATCAATCCCATCATCTGAATAAAATAAGGAAGCTCAAAAGTCGCTCCCTCAGGGGAATTTTCATAAGGATCGATTAAAAGAAATCCAAGCTCCGTTAATGGGGCTCGCCATCTGATTGACTGAATATTGCCTAACTGTAGAACCAGTGCACGGCACAATTCAATCTTTTCTTTTTTAACTTTCGGAATAAACTCGCTCAATTTCTGATTGAGTTTCCATGCTATATTCTCTTTGAGTGTTTTTTCTTTAAATAAATGAATCAAAAGATCGGTGATAAATTCAGAAAATTCATCAAGTGAATGAATTTTCTTTTCAATTAACCTCTCAAATTGGATCCAATGCCCCTCTTGTAACGACTGAGAAAGAATGGTTGTCGATGAGTTGATAATCTCATTATCGAGCACATGATCAATATCCATATTTTGGGATCCAAATTGATTTTATGGAGTAAAAAATAGTCACATAACAGAACCCATCATGTGACCATATCAATTGCTTTCTTAAATCTTAGTGTCTAATTCCAAAAATCCGCCGGCTTATTTTGATCATCTTTTCTCACCTGATCAAAATAAGGTCGGGGACTTTAGCAATTAAACATTAGCCAACATGAGAAGGTGAAGATGAGTTAAGACTTTGTTGTGCAGGACCATCTTCAATAAGCTTTTTCATTTTTTTACCGGGAGTAAATTTAACCGCAGGTCTTGCAGGAATAATAATAGGGACCATTGCATTTTTTGGATTACGCCCGACTTTTTGTTTTCTTTCTACGACTTCGAAAACACCAAAATCTCTAAATTCCAGGCGATCTCCTTTCGACAAATAATCTGTCATAACATCTAGAAAAGCCTGAATCACATTTCTCACATCATTAGGATGAACCCTTTTTTGTTGTGAGATCACTTGAATCAGTTTTTTCTTTGTGATCGTTGCCATATTACAACTCCCTTGTTAGTCTAAGTAAAAGTGTTAAGTCATTCTGACTTTAAAAATTTCATTGTTGTATCTTATTGATTTTGAGACAAGTACTTTTTAAAAAAAATAAAAGGTATACTAGTATACCGCTCGTGATTCAATGTATTTTATCGATAACCCTGATAAGAATTTTCTTCTTTTTTCCCGATCCAACGACTAAGTACTTATCACCTACAAGATCTTTTGCTTGAATAATCCTTTGCACATCTTCAACTTTTGCATTATTGAGATAGGCGCCTTGATTTTTGATCAAGCGAGCAGCTTCTCCTTTGCTCTGTATTAAACCGCTCTTCACAGCAACATCCACATATTTATTGTTGAGAACGTCTTCACGATTCAGATCAGCCTTTGGAAAATCTTTAGCAATTTCTTCAAGAACATCCAAAGTCAAATCCATTTCCGAACCAAATGAAGCAACTTCCGTCACTTTTCTCGCCTTGTGAAGCTTTTCTTCACCATGAATAAACGTTGTCATCTCATCAGCTAGGCGTTGTTGGGCTTGATTAGGAACAAACTGACCACTTAACAACTCTTTTTCAATACTATCGATCTCATCACGATCCATGAAAGTTAAACTACGCATCAATTTTGGGACATCTAAATCAGGAACCTGCATAAAATACTGATAAAAATCAAAAACGGAAGTAGCCGCTTCATCAAGCCAAACCGCACCTTTTTCACTTTTACCAAATTTTTTACCGTCACTGCGGGTGAGAAGAGGATACGTCATTCCGTAAACCGAATCCCCCAATAATTTGCGCACGAGTTCACATCCCGATGTAATGTTCCCCCATTGATCACTGCCGCCAATTTGTAAAATCACCTCATCTTTTTGATAGAGATGCAAGAAATCATACCCTTGTAAAACTTGATAAGTAAACTCGGTAAAGCTAATGCCTTCATCAGAATTTAATCTCTGTTTGACACTTTCTTTTGAGAGCATCGGTCCCATTCTAAAATGCTTCCCAATATCGCGTAAGAAATCAATGAGCCGATACTCATTGAGCCAATCTAAGTTATTAACAATGACGGGGGCAGCAGTGGGATGAGAAAAATCAAGCAGGCGATGTAATATCTTTGAAATCCCCTCAATATTAGCACTAATTTGCTCTTCACCTAAAAGAGGGCGCTCCTTACTTTTCCCTGAAGGATCCCCAATGCGCGATGTTCCACCACCGATTAAAATGTAGGGCTTGTGACCTAATCTTTGAAACCGAGAGGCCATAATCAAACCAACTAAATTTCCAAGATGGAGTGAAGAAGCTGTGGGATCAATTCCATGATAAAATTTAATGGGTTTAGCGCAAATTTTTCTCAGCTCTGTTGAAGTCATATCTTCAACCACTTTGCGCTGTATCAGAATATCAATAATATTATGCGTCATTGACTTCCTCGTCACTCCCATCTTCGATGGGCATCATAAGACGAATGCCACTTGCGAATTTTTTCACCCGCTCACTTAATTCCTTTGGATGTTGATTTCCATCAAACATTTCAAAACTATTTCCTAAGGGAACGCGCAATGGAGCTAATCGATTAATTCTCTCACGAATACGCATAGCCGCATGTCTTAGACCCTCATCTGTCACCTGTTTGTCAATTTCTTCAAAGCGGGCTATGAGTTTACGCCGATCTCTCAATGTTTTTGCACTTTCTTTAGCTATAACATCATTTTTTTGAGATGTGATATTCACGAATCCTCCATCAAGTGTCAGGGAAAGTTTATCTTAACTAAAGGATTATAAAAACTCAAATATTTAGAATCTCTGATTAGGAGATAATTTAAACCGGGAAGGGGTAAAAAACCCCTTCCCAGTTTAAATGACTCACGGTATATCTAATAGCAATGCTAGTTTTAATATTTGAGGGCTGTTTTGAACGAAGATGGAAAAAAAGCTTGTGGTTATCAAGCCGCTAATTTGATTCAGAATAACATGAAAGTAGGCATTGGAACGGGCTCAACAGTCTATTACTTTATTGAGCGCCTCCTTCAAAGATGTGAAGAAGGTCTATGTATTCAAGCTGCATTCAGTTCTGAGAAATCGCGCAAACAAGCTCTTGAAGGAAAAATCACTCCTATTAAAAATGACCTATTTACGGAACTTGATATCACGATTGATGGTGCAGATGAAATCGATCGATATAAAAACATGATTAAAGGTGGTGGTGGTGCGCTTCTCCGAGAGAAAATGCTTGCCTCTTCGAGCCGGCATATGATTGTTGTGGTTGATGAGTCAAAGTGTGTTGACTCTATCGGCGCTTGCAAGCTTCCGATAGAAATTTGCCCATTTGCCTACACTGCAACCATTTTTAAAATCAATGCCCTCGGATTAAAAGGTGAAATCCGCACTTCATCCGATCACACATTTTATCTGACTGATGGTGGCAACTATATTTACGATTTGCACCCTCTCCTAAAAATCCCCGATCCCCAATCTCTTCATATGCAATTGATCACCATTCCGGGAGTCATTGAAACCGGTCTCTTCTATCACCTTGCCGATCGAGTTTTAATTGGAAAAAACAATGGCCAAGTTGAAGAAAAAACTAACTTATAAAAGAATTTCTTAAAATTCCTCTTGGAATAATGACCTATCCAAGTTAAAGAGTAAAACAAAAGTTCAAGTCAATCAAAGGTCATAGTCATGTCAAGTAATGAACTCATCCCCCTTTCATGTCACAAAATCATGCAATCCAATATCTACACTTTATTTTTACTGGATGCCGAGGAAAAAAAATTTGCAATTTATACTGAACCAAAGGTAGGAGAAGACATTGAAGATTATCTCTCGGATGAAACCTCAAAACGCCCAAAGACACATGAACTTCTCAACTCAGTATTAAATAGCTTAGATGTCAAACCCCTTCAAGTTTTGATCTATGATGTTCAAGATACTATCTATTTTGCAAAACTTTTTTTAGAACATAAATCTAAAACAAAAAAAACGATATTAGAGATTGATGCACGCCCAAGCGACTGCCTAGTTTTAGCTATTTACAATAATATCCCTATCTTCTGCACAAAAGAGCTTTTAGACAAAACAGTCGAAGTTGAAAATTAATCAATGGAAAAGATCAGCCCATATCACCCATTTTGGCTCGACCTGCTTTCCTGCAGCTATTTTCCCCATCCGATAGCTTTCTTAAAAACGGTCTCACTCTTATGGAATGTCAAAATTAAAACGATTGCTGAAATTGGAGTCTATCGGGGTATTTCCTCTATCTATCTCAGGCAACTTTTCCCGGAAGCGCACCTCTATCTGATTGATCCTTGGGAAATTTATTCCGATTATAAAAATGAGGAGGCTGCAGCACCTACACAAGACAAAGAAGTTATGGAAAAGGCCTATCACATGGTTATTTCTCTATTCGGAAATGACCCTCAAACAACAATCATGCGACACACTTCACAAGAAGCGTCCGATCTCATTGCCGAACCCATTGATCTCATTCTTATTGACGGCAATCACAGCTATTCTTACGTAAAACAAGATATTACATTATGGCAACCTAAGATCAGATCAGGTGGATTGATCGCAGGACATGACTATAACTCTTTATTTCCCGGGGTCATGCGGGCAGTTGACGAAGCATTTAATGAAAATATTGTTTTCGGTCCTAACAATTACTGGATTCATCAAAAATTGATTAATACTGAACGTGGAACTTATTTTTAGCCAGAGCAGTCAGAGCCTCAATTGCCGTATCGGCATCAATGCCTTCTGCTTCAACGCGAATTTTTGCCCCTCTCGCTGCAGCTAGCATTAAAATACCCAAAAGCGATTTAGCATTTACAGTGAATTCCTGATAAATTAATGAAATATGCGCCTTGAACGAGGATGCACATTTCACAAGCTCTGTTGCCGGACGTGTATGCAAACCTTTATCATTTAAGACAACAAAAGTACTTGTTAATTTTTGGTGAGTCGTCATATTGAACAATAAAAACCGGATAGTTAAAGTTTATTATGTCTTCAGCACATTTATTCTGCAATAAAAGATCTGTATTTTGTGATTAATGTAATTTTAACCTACTATCTATAAATGAGATAGACGTTTATACTCGACTTTGTAACTTTTTGGACTCGAAGGCCTCGAGATATTTGTTCTCTAGGGAGTTATTAAAACCGGGAAGGGGTTTTTTACCCCTTCCCGGTTTTAATAATCTCCCAGTTCGACCATAGGTCGAGCGTCCGAGAG
>JAIPIG010000012.1 GCA_021734805.1 Simkaniaceae bacterium | reverse complement strand
TTCGCCAAAAAGAACAATGGTTAATTTTTGCATATATATACCGAGATAAATTGAAGAATTGGTTTTTATCTTCGCCGGCATCTTCGACTTTTCACCCTTAATTTTTTGACCTATCTTCAATAGGATCAAAAAATTAAGCCGGCTAAAGCCTGATAAAAATTCGAAGCGCTGATCTTTGCTAAAACCCCAATTCTTCAACTCATTTCGGTATAACTCATTTCGGTATAACTCATTGAGGTTAACACCGAATGCAAAATCGATATGATCACAATGTATTCGGCTTTTTCTTCGAAATACAGTGATTACGGTTTTAATTTCAATAGATCGCGCTTTTTTTCAACTCATCTTCGATTTCAAGTAAGCGATTATATTTTGCAATCCGCTCTGAACGACATAATGAACCCGTTTTAATTTGACCGGCATGGGTTGCAACAGCAAGATCGGCAATGAAAGTGTCTTCAGTTTCTCCTGATCGGTGAGAAATCACAGTAAAATAACCGTGTTTTTGAGCAAGTCTGATCGTGTCTAGGGTTTCTGTTAAGGTCCCTATTTGATTGAGTTTGATGAGAATTGCATTGGCAGTTTTTTGCTCAATTCCTTTTTGTAAGAATTGGGGGTTTGTCACAAATATATCATCCCCGACAATTTGAATTTTATCCCCGAGTATTTCAGTCATTTTTGCCCATCCACTCCAATCATTTTCATCTAGGCCATCTTCAATTGAGTCGATTGGGAATTTCTTACAGAGGGTTTCTAGGTAGCCAATTTGTTGAAGAGCCGTTCGTGTTTCAAAATTTTTCCCTTCAAGTGAAAGCTTTTTGTCAATATATGCATTGCGCTCTTTATCAAACATATAGGAAGCAGCACAATCCAGGGCAATTGTTACGTGTTCTTTAGGTTGATAACCGGCAAGCTCGATGGCTTTTAAAATGAATTCAATCGCTTCTTCATGAGAAGAAAGCATCGGGGCAAATCCGCCTTCATCGCCAACACCTGTAAAGTGATGGGCATCGGACAGACATTTTTTGAGGGCATGAAAAATTTCAACTCCCATCCGCAGGGCCTCAGAAAAATTTTCTGCTCCAATTGGTCGGATCATGAATTCTTGAAAATCAATGGTATTTTCAGCATGAACGCCACCATTTAAAATATTCATCATTGGGATGGGCATCTGTCTTGCATCGACTCCCCCAAGATAGCGGTAAAGGGGAATATTAAGGAAATTGCTTGCAGCGCGTGCGATTGCAAGTGAACAACCTAAGATCGCATTGGCACCGAATTTAGACTTATTAGGAGTTCCATCTGCAGCAATCATGAGGTGATCTAATTCAATTTGATCGAGAACGCACCGGCCCATTAAAAGTGGAGCAAGAAGTTGATTGACATTATTAACAGCCTTTAAGACACCTTTCCCATTGTATCTTTTTTTATCCTGATCTCGAAGTTCAAGTGATTCGTGTTCCCCGGTGGAAGCTCCTGAAGGAACTTTAGCAACTCCCATGGAGCCATCCTGCAAAATGACTTCAACTTGAACTGTGGGGTTTCCTCTTGAATCAAGAATTTCTCTTGCGTGAACATGACTGATCTCAGACATAAGTAACTCCCTTTTTTTCCTATTATGAGCTCAATGATAGAAATATAAGCAATAGTATATCGAAATGAAATGAAAATTAGCCTTCAGAAAGGAGATTGCAATAGGAGAGATAACGCAAATGGGATATTTCTCCTGTTTCTACCGCTTCCTTAACCGCGCAAGATGGTTCATGAATGTGGGTACAACTGGCAAATTTACAATTCTCACTATAGGCGGTAATTTCTTCAAAATACGAGCGCAGAACTTCCTGTGGGATTATCCCCATTCCAAAACTTTTGATCCCCGGGGTATCGACACAATATGTGTTGGGCTCAATCGCAAATAATAAGGCAGAGGTTGTTGTGTGCATTCCCTTTTGGCTATGAATCATCACATCGCTTGTTTTAAAATCTTTTCCGGAAATGGCATTAATTAAGGTTGTTTTACCGACTCCGGATTGACCTGAGAAGACAGATATTTTGTTATGCATGATCGTCTTTAATTCGTGGAGACCTCTCCCGCTCACGGCACTAATGGGCAATGTCAAATACCCTAAACGGCTGTAGAGTTCTTCGATTTCTTCAAAAAGCTCTTGCGATTCAGTCACTTCTTTGTCAGAAATAGAAGAGGGGGGATCTATTAATAGATCAACTTTATTTAATAAAATAATGGGGACCATATTTCCCGATTTACAAGCAATAATATAACGATCAATGAGATGAGGTTTTAGTCTAGGTTGGATGACAGAAACGGTAATTAATACTTGATCAACATTAGCAGCTAAAATTTGTTGCCGTTGAGTTTGTTTAGATTCGATACGTGTGAGGATGGAATGTCGTGTGCGGACGTGAGTGATTAATCCATCGGTTTGGGATTCTTTGATAAAATGAACTAAATCACCGACAGCAATGATATTGCGCATTGCATTTTTCTCAAAACGCATTGAGCCTTTAAAAGAGCAGGTATAGGATATGTGATCGGATTCAATAAGAGCACTATGTTCCGGTAAGACTTGTAAAACACGCCCGAGATGTTCATCATTTTTCAATGTGTCATCTCGAGATGGTTTTTTATCTTGATCTGTTTTTTTATATTTTGAGCGATCTTTTTGTTTTGCTATATTGCGCTCTTTTCTCGAATGTTTTTTGTCCTTTGAATGATAGGCTTCTTCAAAATCGAGGAAATCATCGGTGTCGTTCATCATTGTCTCATCGCTTGTGATATTTCATACATTAATACGCTTCCTGCAACGCCAACATTGAGAGAATCAACTAGAGTATTCATTCGAATGGTCATTGTCTTTGAATTTTTACAAAAAGTATTAGAAACTCCGTGAGATTCGTGACCTAATATGAGCGCGCAAGGTTGTGTTGATAATGCAAGTTGATCTAAATATTGGCCATTAATATCTGCTCGGTATAAGGGAAGATCGAGCTCTTTAAGTTGATCGATGATTTTGTCTTGATTCATTTCAATCAAATCAAGAAAAAATGTCGCACCTCGCGCGCTTCTTAAGGCCTTTTCGTTGTAGGGGTCACAAGAGTGTGGCATAAAGGCCACCTGTTTAAAATCAAAAGCCAACGCAGATCGAAGCAAAGTTCCCGTATTTCCGGGATCACTGACCCCATCTAAAATGAGGAGGGGTTCGTATTTAATTTGAGAATGCAAGGAGGGCATTTTGATTTCAGCAAGTACATTTTGGGGGGCAATCGTTCCGGCAATTTTTTTCAGAATTTCTTCTGTCACACTGTATATCGAGGAAGCGGCCAAATTTTGATATTGAGATTCAGTCCCTTTTTTAATGAGCAGTGTTTTGATTTTAAAATATTTATTTAACTCATGAATAACACGATCCCCGGTCATCACGAGATAGCCAAATTCTCTGCGGTAGTCGCGGTCATTTTTGAGTTTGTATAAATGTTTAACAATTGGATGTTGCAGACTGGAAATGAATGGTGTATGCATAGAAAAAAGGCTCAGGCAATCGTAGTATATGAATAGTAATTCTAACAAAAAAGACTTTTTAAAGTTTAAAAAGTTTTCATCACGACTCATAATGCGTGTTTTTTATATTACATGCATTTGTCTTATTCTTCCTCTCGTCATTTATAGTTTATTGATTACGCGCATTGATTATGAAAAGAGAGCCCAAGGTATTTATCAAGCAGTGACAAGTGTTACGGAAGAGAAAATCCATCTTTTTCTTCAAGTAATTGATGTTCAATTTGCAGCTATGAAATCTTTAGGAGAATTGATTTCAACCGTGCAATTAGATGATGAGAATATTCAAAAAATTCTTAATGATTTTGCTGCTGAAGATTTTATCTATTCTGTTTATTTGATCCGCTCTACAGATCCTGATGGGCATTTTTCGATTAGTCATGCATCGGATCCGACATTAGTCGGCCAAGATATGTCCGCTTTCATAAAAAGGCATGATCTCTCAAGGCATAAAGAGTCTTTTTTTATTGGATCAAATCTCAATGAACAATCGGTACTATTTTTATCCCAACCCCTAAAAGATGATAATCAGGCAATTTTGATGTTTGAAGTGCGGTTTGAAAAGCTGATCTCATCGATTTTTAGTTTATCAGAATGGAGTGAAATGGATGTCTCGCTGATTAGTTCCAATGGGTACATTGCTGCGAGTAGTCGTGTGAATATACAAGGTTTACCAATTGTCATTGAGTCTTTCGATTACCCTCATCAAAATACGATTGTCTTAAAGCCAATCCGAATAGCGGATAATGAAGCGTATTCATTTCAATGGAACCAATTCACTTTTTTTGCAGTTCTTAAACCAATTCCTAAATCCGATTTGAAACTCATGACGGCGATTCCAAAACAAGTGCTCTATTCACCCATTCAAAAACTCGTATGGGAAATTGTCATTGTCCTAGGTTTAATTTTGATGATTGGTGGACTGGGCTTATTTCTATTATTGCGTAAATTTTCAGAACCGATTCACCAGCTTCAACAGTGTTTTTCTCATGTCGCCCAGGGAGATTTAGATTATCAATACCGTAAAATGAAACTGGGATTTGAGATTAATATGATTGGAGATGCATTCAATCAAACCATTTTAAGACTCAAATCAGTGATGAAGGAAGTTGAAATAGCTAAAATTCAAGAAAACGTTTTAGCCAAAGAGTTAGAGTTGGGACAACAAGTGCAGCATTCCCTTTTACCGACTCAGTTTGAAAGATCTCAATCTCTTGAAATAGCGGGTAAGTTTATATCCGCGAAGCAAGTCGGTGGTGACTGCTATGATTTTATTGCTCAGGATGATCGATGCCGGGATTTAATTTTCATTGCCGATACGGCGGGAAAAGGGGTTATGGCATGTTTATATGCATTGAATCTTAGAAGTTTGATCCGCGCATATAGTGATTCTAGAGCATCGCTTCAAGAAATTGTTCTTAATACCAATAGAATGTTTTATAAGGACACGGAGGAGAACGGAGTTTTTGTCACGAGTTGGCTTGCGATATTTGATAGGGAACAGGGCCTATTGCATTACACATCAGCAGGTCATCCTCCGGCGATTTTGAAAAGAGCTTCAGGTGAAATTGAACTGTTATCGACAAAGGGGATCGCTTTTGGGGCTATAGAGGCAAATGAAATTGAAATTAAAGAAATTTATTTAAATTCCGGTGATCTTCTCATTCTCTATACAGATGGTGTGATCGAATCTAGGAACAAAAATGAAAAACTTTATGGCATTGAACAGTTAGTCTCTACGGTACAACAGATTTCGTTAATACAACCTAAAGATATAGCAGAACAAATCTATCAAAGCTGCATTGCCTTTTCTGAAGGGGAAGAGCAGGCTGATGATATCGCCTTATTAGTCATCAAATGTATGTGATTATTGCTTTCGATGATTTGGAGGGAGAATGCGATCGAGAATCGCATCTTGATCAAGCAGATCTTCCTCTATAGAGATACTTTCTGCTTTTTTTAATAAGTCACCCAGTTCTTTCCCTGGAGGAAGGCCGGCCGCCATTAACAATTCAGCCGTAATAATGGGTCGATGATGGATAACTCTCTCGACATGAGGGAAGAGTTTAATGTGTTGGTGCGTATGTTTGGCGATCGTTGCTTCAGGGATAGGAAGGCACTTTAAAATTTCAAAACATAGTTCAAAATGAACATCTGCATATAAATAGACGAGTTCTGAGCGGGTAAGAGGGGGGGCCTGTTCAAAAATTTGTTTTAGCTTGGCGAAATATAGCCCATAAGTGACTTCTTTATTTGAGAGTTTTAATTGCTTTAACTGCTCTTCGAGTTGCTGCTGAGACATATGGGTAAAAAGGAGAATAATTTTTGCAATTGCACTGGTTGTCATAGGTAAATTTTCAATCCCTTCAATGGACTGAAGGAGCTCTGTTTTTGAAATGGCAGTTAAAGAAGGGAAAATAACGGATAATAGGCCTGTTTCATACAACATCATCAGGGCTTGATCAAGATGAGGAAATGCGGCCATTTTAGTGAATTCTTGCCAGACACGTTCAATGGCAACAGCCGGGAATAATTCTTTGTGATGAGCAATGATAGCCTGGTAAGTATTCTCTTCTATTTTAAAACCGAAACGGCAGCTATAGCGAATGGCTCTCAACATGCGGAGGCGATCTTCTTTAAAACGCATATGCGGATCGCCAATAGCTCGAATGATTTTTGCTTCAATATCTTTTTTGCCCTCGATATAATCATAAATTTCTCCTGAAAGAGGATCAAAAAACATCCCATTAATTGTAAAGTCTCGTCGCCCTGCATCTTCTTCAGGCGTTGCACTTGTTACTTGAGTAGGGCGTCTTCCATCTTCATATCCCGTTTCTTTTCGAAAAGTAGCGATTTCATAGCGGTAGCCATTCTCAAGGACAATGACGATCCCAAATTGTTCACCAACCGGAATTGTTTTTTCAAATAAGACGCGCAATTCATCGACACTAGCATCCGTTACAATATCTATATCATCAGAAAGAAAATTGAGGAGGTGATCTCTGACCCAACCGCCGGCAAAATAGGTTGTAAAACCTTGGTTGTGGAGTTTTTGTACAATCGAAACGGCAGTACGATAATGCTCGGGCATATTTTTTCAATCCGGAAAACTAGATTAATTTTCCGTTATCCTATAACAGATCAGTTTATTTGGATAGGATCGCCCTGATTTTCTTCAAAAAATAGCTACTAAATGCTTGAAATAGATATTATTTTTGTGAATAATTCAAATTTTTAATAGGGGTCTAAAACAATGAAATTAAAAAAAATACTTATTATAGTTATTGCTCAATGCCTATTCATACAAGCCTCAGTTTCTGCTAAGTTGATTAAATTCACCTATGAATATGAACTGGCAGGGGAAAAAAAAGATCTCACTCAACTCATTGCAATTACCGATCTGTTTTGTAATGCAGTTATTTTTCAATGTTATGAAAAAATAGGGAAAAAAATTGCATTCCTTGATGTCAATGTCCATGGATTTCCTTTAAAAGATCTTAGTTTGAATAAACAACCGCTCGTTTCAAAATTTGAGGTAAAAATTGAAGAGGCTCATATTTCACATCATGCGCCCGTATTTTTCGATACGTTTTTTAATTTGAATACTAAATTACTCTCGCCTAATGATTTTGTTCGTAGTAAAAGCATTACAAGACACTTTTATGAGGGTCAATTTGATAAGAGTCAAAAAACAGATGATGCAAGTTCTGTTATTGTCGCCTTAGATGATATTAATTATCGTCACTTTTGCGAGTATATTTCGAGCAATCCCGTAGTACAAAAAATGCGTATCTGTGTTGAGCAAAAGCAAGAAACTGCTGCGACAAATCCCGAAGCGAGATTTAGAAAACGAAGACCATTTAAAAAAATAGCTAATTTGTCATCTGAACTTGAAAATCGCGGGTTTCAATTTGCCTCTCCGATCACTGATTTCAAAAAAGAAACGTATTCAGCTGTAGATTCTCAATTTGTTTTAGTAAAAAATTCATTTCAGCTCAGTCTTGCAGAAGATAAAAAACGTGATATTTCTCATATTATTACGCAAATGGGAACCAAGAGCGATTCAAAGTTATTATGGCATGTTTCAGATTTGAAAAAGAGAGGGGATAATATTAAACATGTTCCCACATTACAATTTCTTGCTTACATCTTTTCAAATTCCAATCTCAGAGATTCAATGAAGAAAATCAAAGGAAGTTACTTCAAATGGACTTTGAATATGCAAAAAGAGATTTCATCCGGATTACAAAAACAGTTTGAAAGGGGAGAGCTTCAAGACCAATTAGAAGGATTTGCAGAATTTATTGGTGTGAATTATGACGAGTTAAAAAAGGCATCGGATAATCAAGATTGGAATGATTTTCTAAATGCATTGATGAGATAGTCAATAATAGAAATGATTTGATTCTTTTTCCCGACTATTGTCTTTATTTTCTCTCTCATCTGTGGAAAAAAATTCTTTGCAGGTTTGGAAAAAGGTATCGGGGGTGATAAAGCGGGCTCCTTTTCTTTGCATAAGGTAGGCTGCATTCCCTTCTTCCCAAATAGGCATGCCTGCGCTATGTTTATGTGAAAATCGATCGAGATTTTCAGTATGAATCCAGATATTTCCCCGGCAGACAGATAAAAGTTCCATCGCGGTAATTCCACCGGCGCGGGTAAATGTCATATCGGATCTAAAGAATAGGGGGGCAATGACTTCATCATCTTGAAAGGGCATTGGAATGACAGTTAATGTTTCGGGATAATCGTGTTCGAAAGCGATGAGATTTTCAACCCTTTTAAAAAGTGAATGAGGTTTTTCATCATAATTACGGCAAAAAACAAATAACAAATCACGGCGATTTTTATCTTTGGCGTTTTTGCATATCTCAATGTAATTGGAGACATAATTGAGCGTCGCTTTTTCATGGGGTCTTGAACCCAGCATAATAATGGACACAAAATCTTTAGGTTCAATGGTAATTGATAAATAAGGGCTTTCATCGATTAGATTGAAGCACCCCTTGCTTGCCGTTTTTTCAATTAGTCTTAATTCTTCTTTGGAGTGGGTGAATATACGGATATTGAGAGGTTCTTGGGTTCTTTCTTTCCCCATTAGTTTTAAAAAATAGGGGCGTAGAGGGGGGGTATCAATGAGGATATCCGTTGAGGAAATACCACACAGTGTTTGCCAAAAAAATTCCTGTTTATCTTCGGCAACAAGACTCGAGAAAAAGCAAGACACCTTGATATATTGTTTTTCTTTTTTTGAGAGATTTTTAATCGGTTGGGTAAAATGCTTGACATGTTCGGAAGGGAGTTCGGTAATAATTTTTTCGAAAGCAATTTTTCGTTTTGTAAAAAATGAAATAAATGTGAGGGCTTTAACAACAGCGGAAGTGCCAAGTATTTGAGTGTCAATGATTTTTGTAATTGGATTGCGAATGAGAGTATAGAGGATTTTAAAAAAGATTGGAATCCAGAATAGTTTTTCGGCTATAGGAAGACCTGTAATTCGGAGCCATTCTTGGTAATGGACATCTCCATTTTCTTGTGCAGAATTCCATTGCCATAGAAAAAATTTTCCAATTTTTTGTCCAAAGGTATCAATGAGAATATCGCAAAATAAAAATCGAGTATTTGGTTGTAGCTCTTTGATTTGCTTATACTTAGCCTTAGTAGCCTGAACATGTCCTCCTCCACCTGATAACGTGATCATCAAAATCATTTCCGGCGAAGATTTCTGCTTGTTTGAGGACATTGCGCTCGAACCGATTTATCATTTTTTATTGAGCAGCCCCTATCTGATTGCAAATCATTTAGGGGCAAATATAAATAAACCTAAAAGTTGGCTTCTAGCTGCTTCATTCATATCAGTTTAAATAATAAACTAACAACTAATCTTTCATTGAGAGCAAAAACTCAGCATTACTTTGAGTTTTTCTCAATCTTGCAAGCAATAAGTTCATTGCATCTAAAGGGGATAGATCGGCCAGTGCCTGTCTGAGTAGATAGATTTTCCCGAGTTCTCCCGGATGGTATAAGAGCTCTTCTTTTCTTGTTCCACTCTTGATCAAATCGATAGCAGGATAAACCCTGCGATCTGCAAGCCGTCTATCTAGAACGAGTTCCATATTTCCCGTCCCCTTAAACTCTTCATATATCACTTCGTCCATCTTAGATCCAGTCTCAATTAATGCCGTTGCAATAATTGTCAATGATCCACCGTTTTCAATATTACGAGCAGCTCCAAAAAATCTCTTGGGTTTGTGGAGTGAATTAGCATCAACGCCCCCTGTTAAGATTTTACCTGAGTGAGGTTGAACTGTGTTATAAGCTCTTGCTAAACGTGTTAATGAATCGAGCAGGATCACAACATCTTGTCCATATTCAACAAGTCGCTTTGCTTTTTCAATGGCCATCTCAGAAACTTGAACGTGTCGTTCCGGAGGTTCATCGAAAGTGGAGGAAACGACTTCACCTTTAACCATTCGCTGCATATCGGTAAGTTCCTCAGGACGCTCATCAATTAATAGAACAATCAGGGTTACTTCGGGATGATTTTTCGCTATAGCATTGGCAATATTTTGTAGAAGAACCGTTTTCCCTGATTTAGGCGGTGCTACGATCAGTGCTCTTTGCCCCTTACCAATAGGAGCAGATAGATCTAAAACTCTAGTTGATAGTATTTTAGGATCTGTTTCCATCATTAATCGCTGATCAGGATGAAGGGGAGTTAAGTTCTCAAATAAGATGCGATCTTTGACATGTTCAGGATCTTTTCCATTAATTCGATCAACTTTAAGGAGGGCAAAATACTTTTCTTTTTCCTTTGGAGATCGGATTGTTCCGTAGACGTGATCTCCCTTTTTGAGATCAAAGCGTCGAATTTGTGCAGGAGATACATAGATATCTTCTGCGGACGTAATATAATTGTAGTTGGGAGACCGTAGAAATCCAAATCCATCGGGTAGAATTTCAAGTGTTCCTTCTGCGGCGAGAATTTCATTCGGGCGATTTGACTTCGCTCTGACAATTTCATAGACAATTTGGGATTTCGTCATATTGGAAATGTGTTGAAGTCCCATATTGCGAGCAAATTTAGAAAGCTGATCGATATTCATTCTTTGAAGATCGGCTATTTTTGTAATCGTAGGTTCTACAGGTTCTTTCATTACGGGAGGGGGGAGGACTGAAGCAGCTGCATCTTGCTCTTGTTGATGTTCTGAAATCTCAGGCGCTTTTTCCCGTTGGTGTCGATGTTGGTGGGATTCTCTTGGTTTGAGATTCTTCTTCGTTTCAGAAACGGTTTTCGAAGGTGGAGTTAATATTTTATTCATAGGTTGATTTTCTGGTTGTTTATGTTCTTCAGACATGAGTTTGGTATCCCTCATTTAAATACATACTTATTTTAAAAGATTCCAGTTCGGATATCATTCAGTTTAAATTAAAAAATAACGCTTACATTTTCAGAGATCTTGCGTTCGAGATCTTCCAAGGTTCCCTCATTTTCGATCACGATATCAGCATGTTTTCGCCTCAGCTCATCTGTCCACAGCCTTGCCGTTCTTTGATTAAAATCATTTTCTGAATGCCCTTGCTTGAGATATCTAGATTTTGCTTGATCTAGGCTTGAGGCAATGAGAATGGTTAGATCAAAAAAGGATTGCCATCCTGCCTCAAATAATAATGGGACTTCAACGACAAACGCACGAGCTTTAGTTTCTACTGAAATCTCCTTATACTTCTTTATTATCGCATCAAGGGCTTGAGGGTGAAGCAGTTTTTCTAAGTCTCTCAGTTTTTCAGGTTCATTAAAAACAAGACTTGCAACTTTTTGTCGATCGACTTTTCCATTAACCAATACATGGGCTCCACATATTTCAGAAATGCGGAAGATGTTTTCTGGAATAGAAAAGAGTTGAAGGACGACTTCATCAGAGCTAATGATATAAGCCCCTAATGACTGTAATATCTGACAAACACTACTCTTACCGGAAGATAAGCCGCCTGTGATTGCTATTTTCTTCATTCTAACATTCGCCCCAATTTTTTCCTATGGTAATGTCAACTTTGAGAGGGACCAGTAGAGGATAGATGTTTTCCATTGTCTCTGTAACAAGTTGAGTCATTTCTTCTAATTCATAATCGGGACATTCAAAAATGAGTTCATCGTGAATCTGAAGAATGAGCTCGCTTTGCAAGGCTTTTTGTGCCATTTTTTGATCAATTTTAATCATTGCCATTTTAATTAGGTCGGCTTGAGTCCCTTGAATGGGGGAATTGACTGCAAAGCGCTCTCCTTGTGCTTTAATAAAAGCATTTTGACTGTTGAGTTCCGGAAGGGGTCGTCTTCTTCCTGTAATCGTGATCGCAGCTCCGGCCTCTTTAGCGTCGTTTTTGGCCTTCTCCAAAAACTCTTCTACTCTAGGATAGCGTTTAAAATATGTTTTAATAAACTGAGCTGCATCGCGCATGTCAATTCCAAGTTCTTTTGACAGTCCAAAAGCTTGTTGGCCATAAATAATTCCAAAATTGACGGCTTTGGCTTGATGGCGCATTTCTTTGGTTACTTCAGCTTCCGAGACATTGAAAATAAGGGCCGCTGTTGCAGTATGAACGTCAGCGGAATGCTTAAATGCATGGATTAATTGTGGATCTTCACTCAAGTGTGCCACGATTCGCAATTCTATTTGTGAATAATCTGCAGATAAGAAGGACTGAGATGCAGACTTTGGGCGAAAAGCCGTTCGAATTTGTTTCCCTATTTCGGTGCGGATCGGAATATTTTGCAAATTGGGGTCTTGGCTTGCCAGACGTCCTGTTGCCGTGCCCGTTTGATTAAAGCTACAGTGGATTCGATGCGTGTGTGGATTGATTTGCTCGGGCAGAGCATCGACATACGTTGATCTCAATTTTTCCAGCATGCGAAAATCAATAATTTTTTGAATGATAGGGTGGACTGTCACAAGTTTTTCTAAAACATCAATTGAAGTAGAATATCCGGTTGCTTTTTTCTTTTGAAAAGGAGGAATTTTTAACTCTTCAAAAAGAAGATGGGAAAGTTGTTTAGGAGACTTAATATTAAACTCTTGTCCTGCAAGTTGATAAATTGTCTCTTCAAGATGTTTTAAGTCGCTGGAAAGTGAGATAGACATTTGTTTTAATAAGGGTTCATCTACAAAAACCCCTTTCCTCTCCATCATAAATAAAATGGGAACAAGGGGCATTTCTATCTCATAAAATGTTTTTGATAGTTGAAGTTCATCGATGAGGGGGCAAAAATGCTCTTTGAGAAGATAAGTAAAATGGACATCCGCACAACAATATTGGCAGACTTCATGAAGAGGAACATCGCCGATTGGAATTTGCTTTTTATCAACTGTCATTAATTCCTTATAGGATTGTTTAGTGACTCCGAAGATGGCTTCAACGATATGATCAAGTCCATGTTGATTCTTTTCAGGGTGAATTAAATACGATGCAATCATTGTATCGAAACAGACATGTCTTACGAAAATATCATGATTGGCTAATACATGCAGATCATATTTGATATTATGTCCAAAGAAGGCATGGTCATCACTTTGACACAACGCCTTAAGTGCACTCATCAGGTAGTCGCGTGGTATTGCACCGTTAAAAGGGAGATAAAAAGTCTCTTGCGCATCGATTGCAAGCCCAACGCCGACAAGCTGAGCTTGCATTTTATCTAGAGAGGTTGTTTCCGTATCAATACAAATGATAGGAGCTTTTTTTAGTTTTTCCAGTACGTGCTGTAATGAATCTAAATCATTAATTAAATGATTTGTTGATGGGGTTTGATTTTTTTTAGGAGAAGAAGGATTAGATATAAAGGTGTCTAATGATTTGAGAAGCGAGGTAAAATTTAATTCGCGATAAAACTGTTGTAGACCTTGAATGTCCTTTTCTCGAGGGGCATACTCTTCAATTTGGGTAGGGACTTCAACATCCATTTGAATGGTTGCCAGTTTTTGCGAAAGAAGGGCAATTTCCTTTTCAGCACTGATTTTATCGCGTTGCTTGGGATTTTCCAGCTCATCGAGATGCTCTAAAAGATGATCAAGGGTGCCAAATTGATCGAGTAATTTTAGTGCGGTTTTGGGGCCAAATCCCGAGATGCCGGGAATATTATCTGACGTATCTCCCATAATGGCCAAGAGATCAATGATTTGATCGGGACGAACACCAAATAATTCCTTGACCTTAGCTTCATCTACTAAAAGATTATCTTTGTTCACATTGATCATTTGGCATTTTGGTGAGACCAACTGGCATAAATCTTTATCTGAAGAACAGATATAGGTCCTAATGTCGTGATCTTTTGCCCAGTGAACAATGCTGCCAATGACATCATCCGCCTCGACCCCGGGGATTTGAATCAAAGGCAATCCGTATAGGCGACAAAATTCATAGGTTTTATCGAGTTGAGTTGCCAACTCATCAGGCATCCCTTGCCGATGGCTTTTATAATCTGCATAGATGGCAGTTCTTGACGCTTTATTATCGGGTCCATCAAAAATTACGGCTAAATAATCAGGGTGAAAATCTTTAATAATTTTTTCTATGCTGCGAATAAACCCATATATGGCATTAGTTGGGAACCCCTGTTGATTTGTCATCCCGCGAATGGCATAAAAAGAGCGGAAAAGAAAATTGGCGGCATCGAGTAAATAAAGTGATGGGTTTTCTGACACTAATAACCTATAGATGAACAGCAGGAAGATAAGACGCTATATGATTGATTGTCTCGACTTTGTACATTTTTCGGCGCGATTGTAGGTCAAAATCTTGCAAAACTTGCGTCCGAAAAATGTACAAAGCCGAGATTATGCTTCTATTTTATCAAGCCGGAAGAGTTTAATACTAGTCATTTCTTTAGATTAGGGGTGATATAGAAAGAGAAGACGATCGGAGAGTTGGTGCTTCATCTCAATATCGCTCATCAAGCTTCCTTTAAATAATTTTGTTAACAGATGAGCTTTTTGATCAAAGACATCTAGGAGGATTGAAGGAGCGGGCCGTATTTCAAGAACCTGATATGACTTTTGTTCATCGACATTGGCCTCTTTTAAGAGGGCAAGTAAGGTTGAAGCATATTGTGCCGTGGACTGATCGATATATCCGTATTCTTCAGCCTGGCTAGATGAAAATATTTTGGCGCCGAATTCATTTTTTAATTTGTCAACAGTCAATTTGGGGCGGTTTTCAGCAACAATCGCAACAAAATGATCGTAACTATCGCCGACGATGGCATCGAGTTCTTCAGCTTCTCCGGGTTTCCAGGGTCTAAACGGATTTAGGGTGTCTTTACCCGTTCCATCCGATACCGTAAGAGAACCAATGCCTACTTTTTCCATGAGTTTGCTAAAATTGAAGAATGGGCCCCATACGACACCTACAGATCCAATGACTGATGAAGTATTTGAATAAATTTGATCGGCAGCACAAGCAATATACATTGCTCCGGATGCACAAAATCCATTGACATAAGCGTAAATTGGAATTTTAAATTCTTCCTTAAAGCGCTTTAGCATAAAGTAAATTTCTTCACTGTCATTAGCTGCTCCTCCGGGCGAATTGATATAAAGCATTAAACCTTTAATTCTGCTTTTATACACGGGATTAGAACGTATTGTTGAAAGCGTTTTTTCTATTGTTAATGCATTGAGTTTAGGGCTGCCAATAACGCCTTCAATATTAATTTTCAAAATCAGTGGCGATTTATCTGAGGCAATTTGGGTCACACCATTGGCATTGGGGGCAACAAAAATGGTGGTTTTAGGCATGATATAAGAAGACCCCATCATCCCAAAAATAAAGAAAAAAACCACGATGCCGAGCATGAATCCAATGAATCCAAAAAAGACTTTTGTAAAGGAACGGATGGCTGAAATAAAAATAGATTCTCTTTCAAATTGCATAGAAAAACACCGAGCTTTTTGTTAGTCGCTTGTGCTGAGAATAGCTGAATGACATTTAGTTTGTATAGAGTTAATTTGATTTTGTCTCATCAATTTGTATCGTTTTACGATGAGAGCGTTTGCAGTGGAGCCAAAATAGCTCGATTAAAGCAAAGATCGATAGGAATATAAAGACAAAATAGAAGTTATTAGGGATTTTCCATCCGATTAAAATACAAATAGTCGTTGCAAATTGCAGAGCTGTGCTCACTTTTCCCCAAATAATGGCTCGAAAATCGCATGCCTTTAATTGTCTTGTAGCGATTAAGTAAATTGCAAAGATCACTAGAGAAAAATCACGTGAGATCATAGCCAGCGCACACCATGTGGCAATACTGTGCTCTAACCAGAGAATGGTTAGGATAAAATAAATGAAGAATTTATCCATGACCGGATCAAGAACAGCTCCAAATCGAGAAGTGTAGCGGTAGCGTCTAGCTAGCCAACCGTCAATAGAATCAGTTAGCATGGCTAAAATGACGGCTGAGAGACGAATGGCCGTATTATCAAGCAAAAATAAAAAAGCTAATGGAGCTCGCGAACAAGTGAGAGCATATAAGAAGATTCGCATGAAAATAAAAGCCTTATTTATTTTGCATAGATGAACCTATCTGTCTAATCATAGCGTATTTGTGATTCAAATATTAATTTTTTAGGCTTAGGTGTGTATTTTTACAAAAAATTATGATCGCCTACTGCTAAAATATGAACATTTGAATTTTCCCTTTTTATTAGGAAAAGCTCATTAGGAAAATAGATTCATGCTCTTTTTTTTCTGTACTTATACCAGATAACGGTAATTACCGTCACACTGAAAGCCAAAAATACCACAATATTAAATACTTTCAAGTGTTGTTTTAATACCTCAAAATTTTTTCCCAAATGATAAAAAGAAAAAAACATGATTGAAGACCAAGCGCTGCAAGCAATAAAATCGATGAGGGCAAATTTAAAAAAATTCATTTTGCTTAACCCTGTAGAGACAAAAATACAGTTTCTTACTCCGAAAGGGATGAATCGCCCTATAATTAATGTCGCAATTCCATATTTTTGATAGTAGGTTTCGACTTTGTCAATTTTAGACGGGGGAAGCATTTTAGACATGAGTTTAGTGGAAAGCAATCGTCTACCAAAAAAACGTCCTAAAGAATAGGCAATCCAGCCTGAGATCGAGCAGCCGATAAGAATGCTGAAATAAAGGGGCCACATAGAATGGGGCATCACAGAGGCTGCTAAAAATGCACAAAAGACCAATACGATATCTATACTAATAGGAACATTAATACCCGCCAGGATTAAAGCGGTAAATACAATCCAAGGGGCATGGACTTGGTGATCCGAAATAAACTGTAGAACGGTATCTAGCATAGACCAATTTTATCCTATCATTTAACTCAACGCTTGTTGGTTTGAAGTGGACTCAAGATTACCGACTTGAATGGGCTCTTGAGTTGGGTCGCTCTCATGTGATTCGATAGCAAAAAGGCGGCCAAGCGATTTCACTGAGAACATCCAAACAATCACAACGGCAAATAGGATGGCTGCGATATAAGGTGTAGAGGCAGAGACGGACCCAAAGATAATGAGAAGCAGTTGGTGGACAGCAGATCCCCCTGATTTTCCTAAACGAGAACCGACTCCGTCAATCGCAGCTTTTCCTTTTAATTTTGCTTCAGGATCAAGAGGGATAAAAGACATCTCTTTTGTCGCATCAAAAAAAGTAAACTTGCATGTACGGGATAGAACATTCTGTATTGAACCGAAGAAAACGCTAAGTACAAGGGGGGTTGAGCCTAGTATGATCGCAATGGATCCAAGACCATAGTTTTTAAATAGAAGGAAAGAAAAGAATAGAATCCCGGTGATAAATAATATGATCGGAGTGACTAGCGCGCTAATCGTCCAGCCAAAACGGCGGATCACATTTCCTGTGACAAATAAAGCGGTAAATGTCGATACAATACCAATCCAAACCATCACTTGGCCATAATAGGCAAAAGAGTCATTAGGATCGGGATAGAGTTCTCGAATGCGATCTTTCCAGACGATTTCGACCATATTGAGAGCGATATTATATGTGAGAACGATGAGGCCTATATAAAGTAAATATTTTGATTGACCGAGTGTTGCAAAACTCTTTCTCAAACTCATTTTCTCTTTAGGCTTACTGTACTTTATCTCATCGAATCCCTCCGGGCATGATTTAAATACATGTCGATTCATCCAATAATAGATTCCTAGAGTGATCGCGCCCGCGCAGATCACGATAATCGTTGTAATTCCCAAAGATTGTTGCCATAAATCCCCATAAAACAAATTAATTTTTACAAATTGTTTTGAAATAAGGATAGAGAACTGGCCTGCAACAATCGTTGCGATATTAGCGCCTACACCTAATATGGCATAAAAGCGTTTCGCATCATTTATGGATGAGACTTCGTTGGCAAAGCCCCAAAAAAGGACTGTCATAATCGTTGTTCCCCATAGCTCAGACATCACATAGAATAGGGTAAATGACCAATTTCGGAATACGGAGACAAGTCCCTTTGCCCCAATAGGTAGGTGGTTTTGCATCCAATCAGCAAAGGCATGGGGGTGTAGGTATTCTCTTAGTGGATAGAGGACAAAAGAAAAGAGGGCAAAAAATCCAAGAAAGATACCCATCATGATATAAAAAACTTTTTCACGATTGAATCGATTGGAAAGGCGTGTAAATAAAAAAGTTAGAATAAGGGCCATAGGTAGAATTCCCCACAATTTAATGAAGGGGAGCACTTCAGCACCTGAATCGCGTGCTGTTGTAACAAGGGGGTCTTTTGCTGATTTCAAAAGGCAGTAGTTAAATACGATAAGTGAATAGATGAGAAGCATCGGAATGAATTTTTTTAATTCAAATCGATAGATAGGCCAAAATAAGGATCTCAATTTTCCAAATTTTTCGCCTGTGGCTTCGTTATTCATTGAATAAACCTTGGTTGGGTACTAGTACACTTGAAGATTGAAAAATAGAATATTGGTTATAACTTAAATTTTGATGAAAGAGGGCTTGAATTGGGGGTGAATTATTTGAGACTGTAAGAATCTGACTGTCTGTTTCGCGAAAAGCGATTAGACCTTGATTGAAGAAATTTTGGAAAGGACTACGCCTCTCCTTCCACCGAATACTCGGTTTATTCAAGCATTCCTCATATTTGCAGTTTTGCACCGCATTAGTTATTCTAAATCCTAACAGATAAAATATCTACCTGCAAGCAACTATTATAGTGAAATCGACTAAAAATTCAATAAAAGAAATAATTATAAAATAGCAAATAACTTATTATTAGGCGCTTATGAGTTTTAAGGGCTCTTTAAAAGATTTATCGATTGGTCAATGCTTCCACTCCGGGAAGAAAACCGCTTTCAATGTATTCTAGCGTCGCGCCTCCGCCTGTTGAAACATGAGTGAAGCGATCCACTATATTTAAGGTTTTAATTGCGGATATAGAGTCTCCGCCGCCAACAATTGTAGTGCAGGAAAGGTCGGCTAAAGCTTGTGCAATGGCGTATGTTCCTTTTGCAAAAGGTTCGATTTCAAAAATTCCCATGGGCCCATTCCAAAAAATAACAGCAGCGGTTGAAAAATGACTTTTCCATTTTTCAACCGTTTTCGGGCCAATATCAACTCCCTTCATATCTTTAGGAAAATCATCATTCGAGGCGACAATTAGGGGCTGCACATCATCTGCGATACGGTCGGCGACAACGATGTCTTCAGGTAAAAATAAACTAATATTTTTATTTTTACACTCATCGATAATCAATTTTGCTGCCTCTACGCTATCTGCATCAATGATTGATGCTCCAATATCAATTCCCTTTGCTTTCAAAAAAGCAAAGGCCATAGCTCCGCCAATAAAAAGGGCATCTACGTCCTGCGTGAGTTTTAAAAGGACCTTGATTTTTGAGGTAACTTTGGATCCTCCGCAGATGGCAAAAAAAGGTTTTTTAGGAAAGTTAAAAATCGAAGAGAGCATGGTGGATTCTCTTTCAAGCAAAAACCCCGATGCGCTCAGATCCGGGAAAAACTTTGTAATTTCAGTGATGGAAGAGTGATAACGATGTGCGCATGCAAAGGCATCATCCACGTAGCAATCACCGAGTTGTGATAGTTGAAGCGCAAAAGAGGGGTCCTGTTCAGGCGAACATTCTGCTTCATGAAAACGGAGGTTTTCTAATACGATAATATCACCGTCGCTTATTGCTGCAATCATTGATTTAACTTCATCCCCAATACAATCAGGTGCAAAGGCAACGGGCTTTTGAAGAAGTTCAGATAGACGCTTTGCGCAAATAGAAAGAGATAAATGAGGGTCTCGTTTTTTGGGACGCCCCATATGAGACAAAATAATTGCTTTTCCTCCTTGTTTGATGACGTATTCAATTGTGGGGAGCGAAGAGCGAATGCGCGTATCATCAGCAATGGATTGGTCTGGATTGAGTGGGACATTGAAATCGGTACGGATTAGTACGCGCTTCCCTTTAAGATCAAGTTCTTGCACGGATAATTTTTGCATGATCAGGGTCCTCTTATTTTGCTTTAACGATAATGGCGTTCCCGACAGGGCGTTCTCCGCCATCCGGGTGATAGTAAACATTATTTTGCATGAAGGAATGATTTTTATGGCCAATAAATTGATGGGTTTTACCTTGATAGGAGAATGATGAAGAACCACCACCATCTAAACAGATGGCAAAACGACATCCGATATGTTGCATTAGAATTCCCAATTCATCCATTGTCATCCCAATGCGTCCTTGATGATGTGCTTCGACAATCACGATATGCCACCAATTCTGAGAGTCAATGCCAATAGCTGTTCTGGCATGCTTTTGTTTTGTAATGACGGTGCTTACATTTTCTTTTTCATAGTCTTTGATGAGAGTCCCATTTGATAAAATAAGAACTCCGTTGACGATGTTGTCAAATGATTGCCATTGTTGTCGCCTGTCGGGGTTTAAAACGGGGTCAATTTGAGTGTGAATCATTGCCTGCCGTTGATTGAGAAAGGCTGGAATGAGCAGTTTGGATGCAGCATCGATTGCGTAGATAAACCCATCCTCCGGAATGGTGTGATTGCCATTTTTATCGAGTAGATAGTGAAAAATATGATTTTTAATGAGGTGTTCTTTAGTGCCATGCAGAGTCATTGTTGTTCGATTAAAATTGGAGGTGTAAATGACAGCATGACCGGGATGTAGCTTACGGTTAATCGCATCAACGGGGAGCGTGCGGCCATAAGCATGAAGAGCAACTTTCATTTTGACTCGATCAATATGGGCAGTTTTCCCTCGCTGATTCCATCCAAGCGCTCCGCATTCTCCGGATTTATAACCACAGATCAAGTTGTTGATTTTAAATGGACCGTCAGGGACTCCGAGAAGGGGCACTCCTTGGAAGTATCCCCCGTTCACTGCTAAAATCGCATTGTGCCTTTTGGCAATAGATGAAACGGTTTCCAGTCCTAAGCAGGAGTCTGTACCGTTGATCAGTTCAATTTTAAGACGTTTGGGGTTAACTTTGAAATGATGAATGAATTGCTTGGGTTGATCAGTTGAGTAGGTTTTATACTCAAAATTTTCTGCAAAAATTAAGTGAATAAAAGTGAGATTAAAGAGAAGAGAAAGGATTGCCGGCTTGTTCAAATCGATCCCTCTTTTTTCTATTTTTTAATTCGGTTTTAATAGAATACAGTAGATCTTGATCGAAATTTTGTCTAGCAGCCCAACTCAAATATTCCACAGGGATATCTTTAAAGGGTCTTCCTTTATGTTTTCCTAAGGGCATCGCCTTTAATTGGATGGGGTATTTCAGTTTTTCTATGATTTGGTGGACGGTTTTGAATTTTGTAATGAGTCTTTTAAAGACTTCGATATTGACAAGGACATCGCTCATTGCTCGATGAGCATCTTCCGGAGGAATATTAAAGTGTTGTCGTAGACTTTCAAGTGAATTTGTTGTTGCACCACCATAGAGTCGAGCAAGGCGAAGTGTATCAATGGTCTGGTTTTCGTAGAGTTTACATGGGATTGCACTTTTTTTAGCGCCTTCACAAATTAAATCAATATCAAATTGAATATTGTGTCCTACGATAATATGTTGGGCAGCAATTTTTAAAACGTGAGGTAAAACGTCTTTGATTGGGGGTTTCCCTTGAACCATGTCTTGTGTGATATGGTGAATCTCAATCGAATCCTGTGGGATTTCACAAGGAGGACAAACTAAAGATTCAAACTGGTTTAAATGTTGGGATAGTTGGAATTCGATAATTGCAATTTCAATGATCTCATCCTTTTTTGGATCGAGTCCTGTTGATTCACAGTCAATGCAAACAAATGTGGCGTTTTCTAGTTTAGTCATTCAAATTGATTGATTAAGGCAATAAGTTGTTGTCGTGCTTTAGGTTGCTTAATAGAGTAGCATAGATGAGAAAAGGAAGAAAGGTTTGTTTCGTTTTGAATCATTTCTATGAGCTCCATTTCAATTGACTTTAATTTTGAAGGGGCAATTTTATCAGCTTTAGTGAGAATGACAATGATGGGGATATTAAATGATTGCGCCCAACGGATCATCGTAAAATCGTCTTCCGTAGGAGGAATCCGAATATCCAATAAAATAAAGATAAAATGGGGTCTCATCAGATCAAAATATTTTTGAATTAATGAGCTCCATTGTTGTTGTGCGTTTTTTGCTCTCTTGGCAAAGCCATATCCCGGAAGATCCATTAAAATAAGGTCGTTATCAATAAGGTAGGCATTGATGGTTTGGGTTTTACCCGGTGTTGAAGAGACTTTGGCGAGTTGCTTGTTTTGTAGGAAGTGATTGATAAGGGACGATTTTCCCACATTTGAGCGACCCACAATGGCTCCTTGTAATTTAATGGAGTGGGGGAGCTTTAATGTTTCTAAGTCATGATGTGTTCCAAGGCATTTATAAAAAATGGCCTTTTTAAAATTATAGCCCATGAATACGCACCTCTCTTGATGTATGGGATAGGATCGAAATCGTGATCCAAACGGCATTAGGGGGGATGATAGATTTGATTTTGCTTGGCCATTCAATTAGGGCAATTCTCGCGTCCAATAAATGATCGTCTAATCCACGGGCTAAAAATTCTCTTGCATCTTGCAGTCGGTAACAATCAAAGTGGAGAATATCATCATAAAAATTAATGATGTTAAAGGTTGGGCTGGTGATCTTAGCTTTAGGAAGATTGAGGTGTTGAGATAAAAACCCTTTAATAAAGGTGGTTTTGCCCGCCCCTAGATCTCCTTCAAAACAGATGATCCCTTCAGATAATTGAGTTGCAATTCTTTGTCCCAGCTCGATCATTTCAGCTTCAGAACAAACTTGAAGTAAAGTATGAGAAGACAATGTTATTCACACCTCTAATAAATAAGGGGCAAAGCCAAAAAAATGCATCAAAAGCCTTTTCACTAACTTTAGGGATACGCCCTAGGTTTCAATCCATTGTGTGGCGTAAGGAGCGAGTTCTTTAATTTCTGATACGGCTTCGACAAATGCAGAAATTTTAGACTCTTCGATTTCATTTTGGATGAATTGAAGAAGGTGGTCTTCTATTTGGTAGCGATTTTGGTGTGGGACTTCAATTAATGGGATTGGTTTGAAATAGCTCTTTTTAAAATTATCAATCACAGCTTTTTTGCTGTTGTATAATTTACCGGTTGCCACTGAAGAGAAAACGATTTTTTTAATCGGTTCTTTTCTCTTTTGAATGTAATTTTTAATGACTTCCACATCTTCTGAAACAAAGAATTTTTTTGCCTTTAATCCACCAACTCTTTCCGTATTTTCAGGGCATTTTGAAACCCAGTCATAAATTGCATCAAGGGGGTTGGCGTAAGTATTATCGCCAAAAGCTTTGCCGGAATAAGGGCAGATATAAATTTTTTTAGTCTCTTCATTGACGCTAGCTTGACTAAACTGAATTTTAATCTCAGTTTCTCGGTAGAGCTTCCCTTCTTCTTCAAGGCGTTTAATAAGTTCGTCTTCACTGCGATAGATTGTTTTTTCTTTAACGAATAGGATGGGGTTGATGCTTAGCTTCTTAGATAAGAAAAAGAGGTATGCTGTTAGTAAGTCGCTCTTGGGGGATTCTTTTAGAAAAGCTTTAAGTTCATCTTTAACAAAGGGTGTGATGACAAGTGTTGTCATTGCAGTGAATCCTTTTCATGAGTTTCAATAGAAGAAAATATTACTTAAAGAGTCATTTAATGTCTATAAGAGACTGCTCCCGGTATAAATTTGGGATTGCATTTGCTCAGTCAAATATGGTACTATGTTGGCCAACTTTGGCTCGACTTTGCGCCTTTTAAGGCCTGCTGGCTCTTGGGCTTTTGACTATAGGTCGACCTTGGAGATCGTTTAAACCGGAAGCAGATATTTTGGGACCTTCGGGTTCAAAAAGTTACAAAGTTGAGTTTAAGTAATTACTTTGAGGGCAATAATGGAAACACTTTCTCATCAAATTTTAATTGAAGACCTGCAAGTTGATGGATATGAGCGCGTTGTTAAGTGCTTTGACCCTGAGACTAAATTGGAAGCAATTATAGCCATCCATAATACGAAGTTAGGTCCCGCTTTGGGGGGGACACGTATTTATCCCTATGCTAATTTTGAGAGCGCATTATTTGATGTTCTACGCTTGTCAAAGGGGATGACATATAAGTCAGCCCTAGCAGGACTCGGTCTTGGGGGGGGTAAAAGTGTGATTATTGCTAATTCTAAAACAGACAAAACTCCAGAGATGATGAGAGCATTTGGGCGATTTGTTGAGGCGCTTAACGGCAAGTATATTTGTGCTGAAGACTACGGCTGTACATCTGAAGATGTCGGGATCATCCAAACGGAAACAAAACATGTTGTGGGTGTTGACGGATCACGAGGAAGTGGAAACCCTTCGCCTTACACGGCTTGGGGTGTTTTTAGAGGAATCCAAGCTACAGTCAACACCTTGTTCGGGGATGATTCGGTTGAAGGGAAGACAGTGGCTATTCAAGGCTTGGGAGCTGTGGGCAAAGCGCTTGCTGAGCATTTATTCTGGCATGGGGCCCAATTGATTGTCGCCGACATCGATCCTGAAGTAACCGAGTGGGCTAAACTTAAGTTAAGTGCTAAGGTTGTTCCAACAGATGAAATTTTATTCGTTGAATGCGATATTCTCGCTCCGTGTGCATTAGGAGGAATTATCAATTCCGATACGATCCCTCGCCTCCGGTGTAAGGCAATTGCAGGAGGAGCAAACAACCAATTACTCAATGAGCAAGATGGGCAATCCCTCTTTGATCGAAATATTTTATATGCCCCTGATTTTGTGATTAATGCCGGTGGTGTGATCAATGCTGAATTTGATCTTCATCCGGAAGGGCACATTCCGGCAGTGGCTCGAAATAAAGTTGAGAATATCTACAATGTTATCAAGTCGATTTATCATATTGCAGAGAAGAATGAAATGACGACGTTTAACGCAGCCGTTTCGCTTGCGGAGGACCGGATTAAAAAACTCCCTCTGTCATAAACTCGCATCCGAAAAGTGTACAAAGTCGAGATGAAAATACCTTTCTTTTTGCTCTTTACTGATGGATTCTTTACACTCAGTTCAATTGTAATTCAACTGTTTGACTATTATGAAAACTCTACAGCAACATTTAACTGATTTAGCCTCACAAGCGATTGAAGGGGCATTCAGTCATGAATTTCCGGAAACCAAGAGCTATTTGCCGGCTGATATTACGCAAAGCACGCAGGCTCAATTTGGGCATTATCAGTGCAATAGTGCCTTAAAGCTTGCAAAAGTTTATAGGCTGAATCCGCGAGAGGTTGCTCAGAAAATTGTAGAGATTTTTCCTATCCTGGATGGAGAAGATGGAATAATAGATAGTCTTGAAATTGCCGGCCCCGGTTTTATCAATATTCGCTTGAAGCCTAACAAGCTAGCTTATGCATTGGGTGAGATGTTAAAAAGCCCTTTTTTAGGGATTGCAAGGCCGGAGAAAAAGAAGAAAATAATTGTCGAATTCTCATCACCTAATATTGCTAAGGAATTGCATGTTGGTCATTTGAGATCGACAATTATTGGAGAGACGCTAGCAAGATTGTTCGAGTTTTTAGGATACGACGTGCTTCGTTTGAATCATATTGGAGATTGGGGGACTCAGTTTGGGATGCTTATCGCTTATCTTAAGGAAGAGTGTCCTGAGGCAATTCAAGGAGGCCGAGATGTCTCACTTTCTGATCTAATGCAATGGTACAGGGCGGCAAAGAAGAAGTTTGATGAAGATGAGTCATTTAAAAAAAGAGCTCAGCTGCAAGTTGTCGATTTACAAAAGGGTGAAACAAAAGCTCTAGAGGCGTGGAAGAGCATTTGTCAAATTTCAAGGGTAGGATTTGCTGAGATTTATCAATTACTCGATGTAAAAATCGAGGAGAGAGGGGAATCGTTTTATAATCCTATGTTAGAGGAGATTGTTCACGATTTTTCCCAATTAGGACTGAGTGAAGAATCTGAAAAAGCCCAATGTGTTTTTATGGACGGGTTTGAGGCTAAAGATAAAACGCCCCTTCCAATGATTATTCGCAAAGCGGATGGAGGATTTAATTATTCAACAACTGATTTAGCGGCTCTTAAACATCGCTCTCAAGTTGAAAAGGCGGATCGTATTATCTATGTCGTTGATATGGGTCAAAAATTGCATTTTCAAATGGTCTTTTCAGCTGCTAAGCTGGCAAAATATTTTGATCCCAAAAAAGTGAGAATTGACCATGTCGATTTTGGAGTCGTTTTGGGTGAAGATGGAAAAAAATTTAAGACGCGATCAGGTGAAACGGTTAAATTGATCGATCTTCTTAGAGAAGCAATCTATCGAGCTCGAGATATTATGAAAGAAAGGCTGCAGGATGCTGACCAAGTTGAAATTGATCATTCTGCTGAAATTCTTGGCATTAACGCAATTAAGTATGCCGATCTTTCATGTCATCGAGTGAAAGATTATGTATTTAGTTATGATCGCATGCTACGATTTGAGGGGAATACAGCCGCATTCTTGCTATATGCTTATGTTCGAATTCAAAGTATTAAGCGTAAAGTGAACCAATCAATAGATCAGCTGATGGGTTCCGGGTCAATTCAACTACTTCATCCTTCAGAGGTTGCTTTAGGTCTTCACTTGCGGCAGTTTCAAGAAACACTCGATATTGTCTCAGATGAACTAGTGCCTCATCGACTCACTGATTATCTCTATCAACTCGCTGAAAAATTCAATGCGTTTTTTAGGGATTGTCATGTTCAGGGGACAGAGTTTGAAAACTCGCGTTTATTGTTATGTGAATTAACGGCGCGTATTTTAGAAAAGGGGTTTCATATTCTCGGCCTTAAAACAATGCAGAGAATGTGAGTTAATAGTTGGGCTGCTTGGAGCTCCCTTTAATCACTCTCGGCACACTTCGGTATAAATAGGGGTTTTGCTCGTATGATGCGGGATTTCTTGGACATATTTCGGGACTAAATATCCCGGTAATGCTTCTCTTAAAGATTCGATGAGCATCGTTCCTTCTTCTTTAGGGACTTCAAAATGCTCGCCTCCCTGAATCTGATCTAATTGGTGGAGGTAATAGGGCATAACTCCGCAAGAAATCAGTTTTAAAGAAAGCGCTTTTAAAGTTTCATGTGAATCATTCACTCCTTTTAATAATACGCTTTGATTTAGGAGTTGAAGGGGTTTAAGCAAATGTATAGCGCGCTTGACATCTTCATCAATTTCGCTTGGATGGTTAATATGAAAGACAATCACACATTTCTTACGCAAATTTTTAAGGGTTGATACAATTGAAGGTGTGATGCGTTCCGGAATTCCAATAGGGAAACGAGTGTGAATGCGGATGAGGTGGAGATGATCGATAGAGTCAAGTGATTGCAATAGCTCGTTCAATTTATCATCATTCATGCTAAGAGGATCTCCACCACTTAGAATGACCTCAATCAGACTCTGATCTTGTCTAATATAATTGATTTCTTCGGTAAAGAGAGACGTTGATTTTTGATAAGGGAAATGGCGCCTGAAACAATAGCGGCAGTGTAGAGCACAAGCTGTTGTAACAAGTAGAGCTCGACCCGCATATTTTTTGAGTAACCGAGGGGTAATCTGAAATGAAGATTCTTCAATCGGATCTTTTGTGAAGCCTAGAGAGTTTTGCTCTTCCAAATCTAGAGCTACGAATTGCAAAAACAGCGGGTCCGTTAAACAATTTTTTTGCATTTTATTGGCTAGGCGTTTAGGTACATTTAGTGGAAATGAAGGGCGTTTTAAAATGCGGGCGGCATTGAGAGGATCGAGTTGCAAAAAGTCGATAAGCTCAGATACTTTTGTAATATTAGTGCGCTGTATGGCTTTCCAGTTCAATGGGGACCTATTCATTGTTCTATAGGGGAACCATTATAACCCGGATCTTCTCGACTTTGCAACTTTTTAACAAATCTCATCCATGAATAGGATAGATTTATAGACGGTCAAGGGATATTGGCTATCACCGGTTGGATGCGTGAGCTCGTCCCTGAAGAAACGAGATTGCAGCTTAGCCCACGTTCAAGAGGAATGGGGGCGGGTGCCTCAATTCTTTCGATTTCAGCTCCGAGAGCACTGAGTTTTTTATCGATTGCTTCATATCCTCGATCAACGAAATGGATATTATTGATATATGAGCTCCCCTCGGCAATTAAGGCTGCTAGAACATATGAAAATCCTGCTCTTAAATCCGGAATATTGATTTCTTGTCCAATAAGAGGGGTCGGTCCATGAACAACTAGACTATGGGCAAAATTTTTTGAATTAAATCGACAGGGTTTTGATCCTAAGCAAGAGCGAAAAAGAGAAATATGGGCACCCATTTCCTTTAGAGTCTCAGCATAGCCAAATCGGTTTTCATAGACTGTTTCATGGACGACGCAACTTCCTTCAGCTTGCGTTAGAAGGACGACAAAGGGTTGTTGCCAATCCGTAATAAAACCGGGATGGACATCTGTTTCTATATGGATTCCACCTCTGAGGGGGCGGTCATAAAAAAATTCAATTCCATTTTCATAGACTTTGAATCCCCCGCCAATTTGCCGTAAATAATTTAAAAAAGTGAGAAGATGCGCCTGAACTGCCCCTTCAATAAAGATTTTACCTTTTGTCGCTATCGCAGCAGTTGCATAGGAAGCAGCTTCAATTTTATCGGGCATCACTGTGTGTGTAATTTCATGAAACTGCGTTGTCCCTTGGATAATAATTGTTCGATTAACATCGATATGAATGGAGGCTCCCATTTTTTGCAAAAAAAGAACAATATCAAAGATTTCCGGTTCAATAGCAGCATTTTTAATAATGGTTGTTCCCTTTGCTCGAACGGCTGCAAGCATAGCATTTTCAGTTGCCCCAACTGATGGGTAGGGAAGTTCAATGAACGCTCCTTTTAGGCCCTGGTGTGCATGAGCGAAATAGGCACCATCTTTTTTCATTGAGCGGTATTCAATTGTCGCTCCAAGATGTTCTAAGGCTTGAATATGGAAATCAACGGGGCGTTGTCCAATGTTACAGCCACCAACAGTTGGAATGACAATATCTTCGTCTGTTCGCCCTAAGAGGGCTCCAAGAAGAAGAATAGGAATGCGATTCCCCCCGGAGAAGCGTTGTGATACATAAGTAGAATTGAGATAGGGTGTGACGACTTCTAAAACGCGGGATTCTTTATCCCAATTCACTTGCATGCCAATTTCTTGACATAGCTCTAGTGTCATTTCTACTTCGGTGATATTAGGAACATTTGTTAATATGCAGGGTTTTTCAGAGATTAGAGAGGCGACGAGTAGTTTAGTCACAACATTTTTTGCACCGGCAATCTGAACTTTGCCATTGAGTGTGTGTCCACCTTTAATTTTGAAATGGGACATTTGTTTTTCTTGCATCTAATCCTAACGAAAAAAAGTGTGTTTTATTTTTACAATTTAGTTGAGACGGTAATAGATTTGTAGCACAATTTTTAATCTGTTGCCACTTGAATTGCATTTGTTTTTCTTGTGCATGACGAAATGCAACATAGCTCATTGTTTTTCTTGGATTGATTTCAACAATCGGGTGAAGTCCTTTATCCCAAATGAATGCATCGACGCCAACATGCCCAAAATATCCCATAGTTTGCAATTTTTTTAGTAGTTTTTCCGCTTCAATATAGTGCTCCGTATATTGTCTTAGAAGATGATCGACACCGGTATATGTTGATAAGTAAGCTCCTTTAGCATCATTTTCAATAATGCATGATGTTAATTTTTCAATGGAGGTTGGTGAGAGATAATATTGAGTACTAAAGTTAAGGTGAGTTTGCACCCATGGTTCGGCAATAAGGCATCGCCCCATTGTAAGTTCGCGTTGAATAAAGGGATCCTTCGGGTCAGGGGGTGCATGGTAGATCTTTAGCCCGCGACCGGCAAATCCATATTCGCTCTTTAACACCACCGGATACTGATCAAAATCGAGATCATCAGTAGATGAAATTAATTTGGATCCCGGCAATTGAGGTGAATTCAAAAAAGAAAATTTTTTTGAAGAAGCTAGTTTGACAAGGTCATAGGATGGCATATGATAGACATAGCCTTTCTGATGAGCCCATTCAGCAATGAGTGGGCTATATCCCCAGGATTCAACTTCAAAATCTCCTTCAGGTGGATTATCAAAGGTAAAATTATTTATCCCCATTTTGGTCGTCGTTAGATAAGGCTCTTGTGTATAGAGTGGTGGGAGGAATTGGAGTTGCAAAAAATTGGGATGTAAATAGAAAGAAGAGGCTAAATTAACTTGTTGCGGCCGATCGATGAGGAATTCAAAGTTAACATTTGCAATGTGTAGTTTTTTCAATTTGATCTTTTGCTTTTGAAAAGGTAGAATTGCAAAATCGAGATTATACTAAATGCGAAAAATAATATACATATTTGGATAATGAGATGTTTCGAACTGGTTTAGGGCAGGATTCGCACCGGTTTTTAAAAGAAAAAAGTCATAAGAAATGCGTCATTGGCGGCCTTGTCTTTGAAGAAGTCAACGGACTCGATGCAGATTCTGATGGGGATGTTGTTTTACATAGCATTTGTAATGCGATTTCTTCGATTACCCATGTGTATATTCTGGGAGAAATTGCCCCTAAATTGTGTAAAGAACAAGGGGTGACCGATAGTCGCGTTTATCTCCAAGAAGCACTAAAGACACTTGGATCGCAAAAGATCTCTCATGTATCATTAGCGCTTGAAGCAAAACAACCGAGACTGCAAAAGCACCTCGATGCCATCCGCTCTAATGTCGCAAACCTGATGGGTTTAAATGTGAGTGATGTGGGAATGACTGTGACTTCAGGGGATCAGTTGACCGATTTTGCACGCGGTGAGGGGATTCAATGTTTGGCAATTGTGACGGTTGAGCAAAGTCCGGGTTAGTAGATATCTAACAATAACTGCTTTGATTTTCGGAGTTGTTTGAGATAATCTAATGCACTTTCTTCACTCAAACCACCTTCAATTTGAGCAATCTGTTTGAGCGTTTCTTGCACGTCTTTAGCCATTCTATGAGCATCACCACAAATATAGATATGAGCTCCATTTTGAATCCATTGCCACAATTCTCGCGCTTCTTCAAGCATGCGATCTTGCACATAAATTTTTTGCGGTTGATCTCGTGAGAAAGCTAAGCTGAGTTTTAAAAGGTGGGTTTTTTTGAAATCAGTAAAAAAATCTTCGTAATAAAAATCACTTTGTCGATTGCGATCTCCAAAAAAAAGCCAATGATTACCGGTTGATCGAAAATGAGAGCGTTCTTGCAAGAAGGCTCTATAGGGAGCAATTCCGGTGCCGGGACCAATCATAATAATAGGAATATGAGGATCTTTAGGAAGTCTAAAGTGTTCTGCATGATGGATATAAAAAGGGATAGGGGTCTGATCAATGGATGCTGCATGGCAGAGAAAATTAGAACCTAATCCGGCATAAAGTTTCCCTTGTTTGACAAAAGAAAAAGTAGCAACAGTCAAGTGAATTTCATTGGGATATTGATGTTTAGAGGATGCAATAGAGTACATTCTAGGGAGGATAGGGCTCAGAGAATCAACAATCATTTGCACATCAATGAACTTAGGTTCAAAGAGGTTTAAGGCCGATTCAACAGTATGTTCTTGGATGAAGGCTTTCGATTGGTCTTTATCATTTAAAAGTGTTTCGATGAGCGCCCTATGGGAGATATCGTGAGTTGCAATCGCTCTTAAGAGTTTATTTGTAAAGCTATCGATATTAGCCTTTTGAGCGAGGATGAAGCTCAGTGGGTGGATTTCTCCTCTATAGGAAAACAGACCATTTGTATTCAATAAATCAAGCAGTGGGGTGATTTGCTCTTTTTTATAATGGGGGAAAACTGCGATGGAATCTCCCGGCTGAAAAGTCAATTCAGGGTGGCAAGCAAGTGAAATATGATAAGTTTTTTTAGAAGAACCCTCTAAATTGAGAAGTTTTCTTTCTAATAGCTTAGAAATAAAGGGGTTGTGTCTATCACTTTCCATTTTTTGAATTGATTAACATTTTTAGGGATATGAGTATATCGGATTGATAATAGAAAGAATAGATAGCCCTTTTTCTTTTGTTTAAAACCTGCAAGCAAACCTATTCTAAGGCATTGAATATGAGTGGTTTTATGATGTTTAAAAAGTTATGTTTTAGCTTTTTTTTTCGCTATAAATATGTTAAAAAGAGAGAAAGTATGAGGGAAATATGAAGGGGTTTCTATTTTTATCCATTGGTGCATTACTTTTTTTAGTCGGGTGCGGTTCATCAGGCTATCAAATTAATAGCTATGCCATTTCAAAAAATGATCGGCCTATTATAGAAAAAAAATCTTCCATACAGCCCCTATCAGAAAGGAAGTAATTTAAGAGCCTGTTTTTTGGATTTATTCTTTTGTCATGAGTTCATGACATGTTGCTGCTGTATATTTTTCTGACAAGTAAGCTAGTTTATTTTTTGAAAGCCCGCCTAAAAAGTGAATTGCATTAAGCAATCTTGCTCGAGCTCTTGATTTTCCTAAAATTTCAAAGGAGTCAAATAAGGGTGGGCCTTGGTGCTTCCCCGTAATGACTGCATATAGGATTTTCATTACGACTTTTTTATGATTCACCTTAAACATTTCTGCAATGTCAAATGAGGTCTGTTGCATACCGGAATGAGACCAGTCTTCTCGTCGATCTAACTCCCAAATGGTAGTCTGTATAATAAAAGCAGCTTGTTCCTGAGTAAGGCCTTTAGGACAGAGCAGTTCTTCAGAGTAAATAGGCGTGTCTATAAAGAAAAATTGACAAAGTTCCATAAAATCGGAAAGTCGTTTGATGCGCGTATGGCATAATTTCATCAGCTTTTCAAAAAAGGCATCATTGAAATACCAATTTTTTAATTGTTGAAGCAAATCTGCTTCCGATAATGAGTTTATGATATATTGCTGATTAATCCAGTCTAATTTGCGCACATCAAAAAAGGCACCTGACACTCCAATACGGCTTGGATTGAAATCTCGAATGACTTGATCAAGAGAGTAAATCTCTTGGTCATTTGGCATGCTATAACCCATTAAAGTTAAAAAATTAATAAAGGCCTCCGGAAGATATCCCGTGTCTTTATAGTATTCAATAGAGGTCGGATTTTTTCTTTTTGATAATTTGCGCCCATCTTCACCGAGTAGCAGGGGCATATGCATAAAAATAGGGGGTTCCCATCCAAATGCCTGATAGAGGTAAATGTGTTTAGGGGTTGAGCTCATCCACTCATCGCCACGAATGACATGAGTGATTTTCATGAGGTGGTCATCAACGACATTAGCTAAGTGGTAGGTGGGAAACCCATCAGATTTTAATAATACTTGATCATCGACATCAGCCCAAGGGGAAGCAATACGGCCTTTAATGGCATCTTCGTATATGCAATCGCCGGATAGGGGCATTTTTAGGCGGATCACATAAGATTGTTTGGCATCTTCTCTTTCTTTAATTTCAGCCTCACTCAAATTCCGGTAGCGGCGATCATAGCCTATTTTTTTCCCTAACTTTGCATTCACTTCTCTCATTTCTTTGAGTTCTTCCGGTGTTGCAAAACATTTATAGGCATGACCTGCATCGAGAAGTTTCTGAACATATTCCCGATAGATTTCTGTTCTTTCTGATTGGCGGTAAGGACCATAAGGGCCACCAATGTCAGGTCCTTCATCCCATTCAATCCCACTCCATTTTAGAGCACGGAAGACCGTTTCTTCATATTCTTTTCTCGAGCGTGTTTGGTCAGTGTCTTCTATGCGGAGAATAAATTTGCCCTCATAATGTCGAGCAAAAATCATATTAAAGATAGCCATATAGGCAGTTCCAACGTGGGGGTCTCCGGTTGGGGAAGGGGCAATTCTAACGCGTACATTCATGAGATTGATATTACCTTTATATCGAAGAGAGTATAAAGATACCCAATTTAGGGATTTTTGTCAGTAACTCACCTTACGCAAAAATGAGGGCTAGCCCTCATTTCTCACAAAGTTGGGGAGGAGGGCATGGCCAAAGTCCTATATCCGATGAGGGGAGATTGATATGGCAAAGCTGCAGCTGCTCTATAACCGTATATTAAGCGGCTTTTTTTGGCTGAGATGGGGTCGATTGTGAAAAGTTTTGTGCATTGAGAAGTAAAATTAAATCTTTCATTACATTAAAGCTCTCTTCCAACTGCAAATCATTTTTACCATATTTTTTTGTCGAATCCCTAGGGAGATCATCAGAATCTTTTTTCATGTCTTCTAGAAAAGCAACATAATTGGGATTAAGTGAGATCCGATGTTCGACATTCTCTTGTAACTTAGGGATAAAATGGAGAAGGGAATCATTTTGTTGTTCCAGATCCTTTGCATAGATTGACTTCATTCTGTAGCGATGGATGGGGTGGATATCGGATAGATCGTCATGAAAATTCGCCGGAATGGAATCATTTTGAATCGCATTTTTTGTGAATCGCTCTCCAAAATCAATTTGAGAGAAGGGCCCGGGAATTTCTATATTGGTTTTTAAACCGGTGAACTGGGGGCTTCTGCCGGAAACGGTAAAATACATGCCCCTTGTCACTTTAAATTCCCCTTCGGGATTGATTTTTCCCGAATGATTCGCTTCGAGAGTAAATGTTTGATAAGTTCCTTTCCCGTAGGTGAAATCATCACCGATAACTAAGGCACGTCCATAATCTTGTAGAGATTGGGCGACGATTTCGGCAGCAGAAGCGCTTGCTCTATTTGTTAAAATAAGTAAGGGGCCATCCCATGTTTTTTTATTTTCAAAATTGCGTAAATGTTGAACATTCCCGACAGAGTCTTTAATAGATGCCACAATGCCTCTGTTAATAAATAGTCCTGCCACATCTACAGCTTGAGTGAGTAGACCCCCTCCGTTACTTCGAAGATCTAAGATAATTCCAAGCAAGTTGTGTTGTTTTCTAATGTCTTCAATTTGCTTTTTAAGATCTGCTGCTGAAGACGTTGTAGCATCCTGATAAAATGAAAAAAGGTGAATATTTGCGATAACGCCATTCCCAAAAGGTTCGATTTGGGTTTTATAACGGGATTCACTGAGAACAACTTCTTGCCGTAAGATATCAATATCGATTTTTTTTGTTGTTGTTTCCTCTTCTTCGATTTCATAGTCTCTCATCACTGTTAAAGTGACCAAAGTTCCTTCAGGTCCGCGGATCAATTCAACTGCATCACTAATATTCAGACCAATGATAGGATTGCCATTGACTGCAATGACTCGATCTCCGACTTTCAAAAGTTTAGAAAGATCTGCAGGACCACCTTCGACTAAGCTTACAACTGTCAGTCCATTGAGGTCGTCTCGCAATCCTGCTCCGATTCCATAAAGTTTTTGTTGAACTTGGATAATAAATTGGTTAGCTTCTGAAGGAGTAAAATATGCCGTATGAGAATCTAGAGCTGATGCAATTGATTTCAGCACAAATGAAAGCACGGTTTTCTCTCTTTCAGACGCATTTATTCCTAGGAGCTCCGCTTCGCTCGTTAATCGGTTTTTTTCTAATCGTTTGATTAATAAGTCTTTGCTCTCATGGTTGATGCGTTCTGCAGCTTCTGCTTGTAATCCCCTAATGCGCAAGATTCGGTTTGTTAATTCTTCTTCGGTTTTGGCCCATAACAAATCGGAAAATTCAGAAATTTTAACATCTTTGGGAAGTTCCATCGAACTGATTTTCGATTCAATCACACTGCGACGTTCTATAGCTACAATCAAAGTTTCATAAATCTCTTTGAAATGAGAAAAATCATTTTTATCGATGTGATTTTTAACGACTAGGCCTAAGGTATCATCCGGTTCAATCCAATTTTGAATTTCAGCCTCAATAAAATAGGTTTTAGAGGGGTCGAGTTCTAAAAGGTAGTTTTGCATGGTTTTTTTTACGAGATCGCAGGTCAGTTCCTTATGGACAATATGAGCTTGCAAAAAGTCATTGATTTTTTGTTTAACAATAGGGGGGGTTAATGCAGGAGCCTTAGCCTCAATTGGTTGCAGAAAGACAAAAAATAAAGTCGTTAATAATAAATGAGTTAGATATTTCATAAGCCCCCGCATCTATCTGAATTTCATGGTAACTAAGGACTTTGTTTCGTTCTATTAAAAAATGGGATCAATAGCGTTTATTGAATTTTAATATTTTGTAAATGGTTAATTACTAATAGTTTATGTGTAAAAATTAATTTGAGAGATCAACTTTTTCGAATCAAAAATAAAATGAATCCGTGGATGGGCATATGCCCAAAAGGCGCCTTCAGATTTCTGCCTAATTTTCGTTAGCCGTCAAAGAAATCCCCTCTATTTATGGAGGGGATTTCTTTAAAAAACATCATTAAACAATTACTCAATGTAGTTAATTTTTATTGATTTCAATTCTTTTTTATGTCAAAATTACTCTTTCATAATTAAGAAAGAGTTAATTTGTTTGAAAGGATTGGCTTTTCAAACTGTTTAAAGAATTTAATTTGTCTTTAACATAAACAATGGAGAATGTAAATGGCTGATATACAACAAGATGATTATCGCACAGAAGCAATTATCTGTGAATCGGATGATCCTAAAGTGGTTTCAATCACAGAGGCGGCTCGAATTAATGGGGTGACCCGTCAGGCAATCTATGTGGCAATTAAGCAAAATAAGCTAAAAGCTACAAAAGAAACAACTCGCTGGACAATCCACTTAGATGATCTCGAGAATTACAGAAATCAGAAGTATTCAAGAGCAAAATCAACATATAATGGTGAGTTGCTTTATGATAATTCACGTGGGTTTTTCTCTGTAAATCAGGTTGCAAAAATGCTCGGAGTTCCGGCTCAAAAGATTTATTATGCGACGCGCATTGGTCTTTTAAAGGCTTCTCGCAGAGGTGCAGCATGGGTGGTTCAATCTGAGGATCTGAAATCATACAAAGAGAATTATCTAGATGCTCAGAAAGCTTCTGCTGAACAGCGCTTTCAAGCAATGTAATCTCAACAAATGATGATATGAAAAACTCTAAATTTTTCATTCATATTATTTGTTAAGGCAGGTCATTTTCAATTTTGAAATCTCGAATTTGCAACTGAATACTTGATTTATTGAGATAATTGTTGATTGTTGGAGTGAAAGCGATCTTTAATTTGAGATTCTTTTTTGTAAGCATTCCTTTTCGGTGAGCAAATCCAAATGCAATCCCTTCTAAAAACCGTCCTCCTTGTTCTAAATACAGTTTTAAATGAGTACGTCCAATAATTTTTGGTGGCCATACTTGTTTAGTCATGCAATATAGAATAGGAGCTGGATTTTCATTTCCAAATGGTTCTAAGAGGCCAAGTGACTCTAGAAAATCGAAAGTTAAGTCTGAAAAATTAGCTTGGGCATCTAAATATAGCTTTGGAACGACATCTTGTTCTTTAAGAGCTTCATTGGCTGATTCGATAAAATGTTTCTTAAAAGCATTGATATTTTCTTCTCTAATCATAAAGCCTGCGGCATAATCATGCCCTCCAAAATTCGAGAGAAGATCGGGTCTTTTCTTTAGGATAGGCAAAACCGGGAATTCGGGGATTGTGCGGATTGATCCTTTGCCAACACCTTCTTCAATAGTGATAATTGCTGTGGGTCGGTTATATTGTTTAGCAAGACGTGCTGCAATGATTGGGATAATGCCGGGATGCCAATTATGGGAGAATAAGACGATGGCTTTTTGAGTGAGAATTTCCGGGAAAGAAGAAATAAGCAGTTCCACTTCCTCAGAATCTTTCTTTTCAATGCGCTGACGCTCCAAATTTTTCAGATCAAGTTCTTTAGCCAGCTTTTCTGCTTGGTAGGAGTCTTGGGTCAATAAAAGCTCAACGCCTTTAATTGGGTCAGCAATACGACCAAGGCTATTCAGCCGAGGGGCTAGTTTAGATGCAATATCAGTAATGGTTATATCGTAGGGCTTGAGACCGCTGACTTTAATGAGTTTTACAAGACCAATGCGATTTGTGCGATGGAGTTGGATGAGTCCGTAACGAACAAATATTCTGTTTTCATCTAATAGCCCACCCATATCTGCGATCGTTCCCAATGCAACTAAATCGAGATATTTTTTTAAATCAATTTGGTCGGATTTAATCTGTTTTTTTGAGATCAAAAATTTTAAATAACCATGGGCAAGCTTGAAGGCAACGCCTACTCCGGTAATTTCCCTATTGGGGTAGGAGCAATTGAGAATTTTAGGGTTAAGTATAGCTGATACTTCGGGTAAATGATCGGAGGGTTCATGATGGTCAGTAATAATAACATCAATGCCTTGATCGACAATTTCCTTAAGATCCTTAATTGCGGTTGTTCCGCAATCGACAGTGATCATTAGTTTACATCGATTTTCAAGTCCAAATTGGAGCGCGTCCAAAAAACCGCTTGACGTTAAGCTATTGCGGTTTGCCACAAAGAAATGGACATGAATGCCAAGGTCTCGAAACAAATCGGTTAGTAAGGTTGTTCCGGTGATCCCATCGACATCATTATCGCCATAAATCAAGATGTGTTCTTGATCTTGATGTGCCTTATAGATGCGGTCAATTGCGAGCTGCATTTGGGGAAATAAATCAGGGTCATACAAGTTGGGGAGCTTTGCATACAAAAAATCATGTAATTTTTTTGTTGTTTCAAAGCCCCTTGAAACCAAAACTTGAGCTGTCACCGGATGAATATGAAATTCTTCGATAAAAGTTTGGCATAGAGCCTTGTTTTGGACCGGATCTATCCAAATAGGGGTATATATCGAAGAATCATATCTTGCCATAAACTCCTTATTGCATACTTAAAATAGCTCTTGAGCTATTTGAGGACTCTTTTTTTTGGAACGAATGCAATAGGAGAGATGCAATAAAGAGGGTCGATAGTGTTCCAACAACAACTCCAATTGCCATCACAAGCGAGAATCCAAAAATTGTTTGTCCGCCAAATACAATCAAAGCAATCAAGACGACAAATGTGGTTAGAGATGTCATAATAGTTCTGCTTAGAGTGACATTAAGTGAATGGTTAATAATTTCAAAGAGGGACTCTTTCCGTTTAGTTTTCATATCTTCACGGATGCGATCGAAGACAATGATTGTATCGTTGAGAGAATAACCAATAATTGTCATCAGTGCTGCAATCGTATTAAGATCAATTTGAACAGGCACGCCGATGAGGTGCAATATAGCAATGAGGGCTAAAGTAACAACAACATCTATGGCAAGAGCGATTGTAGCGCTCATTGCAAACTTAAATTCAAATCTGAAGGTAATATAGAGTAGGATGCAAATAAGTGCGATTCCTAGGCCGATGATTGCATTATTGCGCATGCTATCAGACATTTGACCGCTAATGCTTGTCCAATTTGTATCTAATTGATCAATAGATGCCTCAGTTAGGGCAATGCCACTTTCCTGAAGAGCATTGACAATCCAAACAATTTTAGGATTCGTTTGATACGCAAACTCTGTTTGACTAGGATCAATATCATAAGATAGACCTGCAAAGGGCTGTCCCTGCCTTTCTAAGTTTTTTGCTAAAAAGATACGCAATTGATTTGACGGGGTTAATTCTCTAACGGAAAAGTCATGAGAAGTTAATCCGTGTTTTTCAAAAGCTTTTTCAACAATTTGACGGTAATTTGTCTGTTCGCTTGGTTTCACTTCAAGAGTTAAGGCATATCCCCCGGTGAAATCCATGCCAAGAATAGTTGATTTTTCTTTAGTCAAAGAAAAAGCGCCAATCAAAGCGATTAAAGCAACAACGACAAAAGCAGGTTTTCCAAATTTTAAGAAATTAAAATGAGAACCTCTAATCCAATTCAGCATGTTTAGTGTTTTATGCTCCGGTTTTTGAACCCAAATGCGGAAAAAACAGCGGGTAAAAAAGAGGGCAGTAAACATTGATGATACGATTCCTATAATAAGCGATAGAGCAAATCCCTTAATAGGTCCCGAATCGAAGTTGAGTAGGATGAGGGCAGCAATAATTGTTGTAATATTTGAATCTAAAATGGCTGAAAAGGCCTTTTTATAACCGGTTTGAATAGCAAGGGCGATGCGACCTGATTGAGTAAACTCTTCTCTGATTCTCTCAAATATGAGGACATTTGCATCAACTGCCATCCCCATGGTCAAAATAATACCCGCAATTGTAGCCAATGTGATGGTAGCTTGTAAGTTTTGCAGGGTTGCCCACATAATCAATAAATTCAGTAGAACGGCTACAGAGGCGATCACTCCGGCGAAACGATAGTAGACTACCATAACGGCGATGACGAGTGAGAGTGCAATAACCGTTGCAATGATGCCGCTGCGACGCTCTTTGATGCCGAGTTCCGGACTGACATTTTTCTCAGAAAGAATGTAGGGGGTAAATGTCAATGAACCGGCTTTGAGATCCGCTTCTAATTTTGCAATCTCCCTTTGGGTGAAGCTGCCCGTAATGCGACCATTTGTCTTAAGGGGTTGAGCAAGCTGTGGTGAGCTAATGACTTGGCCGTTGAGTATTACAGCCATTCTCCAGCCTTCTCCACTTGAAAACTTTTCATAACTGGTTCCGATGACTTTTTCTTTTGAAAAGATACTTGTCCAATTATAGAGCTCATTGCGGGGGTTGATATGTTCATTACCCGTTGAATTTCTACTGCTGTTCACTTCAAAGGAGAGGAAGTTACCCTCTGCAGGATCAAATCCGGCGTGGATATGATCTAAATCAGCTCCTTCTAAAGCATAATTGTTGAAGACAATGAGGAGAGGGTTATTTTGCTGATTCCAGTCGAGTATGCTATCTCCGCGGTAGCAAGCCACCATTGAGGTTGAATCGTCAAATGAGGAGGAGCGATTTGCCCGATTGGGATTAGCGAGTCTAAGCCCATTTTTATATAGGATTTTTGCAGACTCGCTTCGAGGATTTGCTACTTCTGCATCTGATGGATCGCCATATAGATGATTCCAAGCAATTTCATTAATACTTTGAACATCTTTTTTGTTTGTGACAATGGCTTCATTCCACACTTCGAGTAAGAAGCGATTTGTTGCATCTCTGAGAAGTGGGTTGCGGATTGAGAATTTCTCATTGATCACATGAAATGACATCGATGAGGCTTTAATTAAGTCTTTAGCCGACAGTCCTTGAGAGCCGGGGAAGTCAAGTGTAATATTTGAGCCTTCTCTTCGGATAGAGACCTCAGAGACTCCCATTTTATTGACACGGTTATAAAGCTCATTAATACCTTGATTAATGTCAGCCTCATTTGTCACTTGTTGCCCCTTATGATCTCTTAGTTCGACTTGGACGGTCTTTCCCCCTGAAAGGTCAAGCCCCCAGTTGAGGATTTTCCGATCATCGCCTCTAAAGTACTTGCGGGCACTTAAGGCGAGGTTTGAGAAAAGAGGGTTTTTTGTCGGTGCGGGAATTTCAAATCGGGCAAGTTTTGCCGGATCAACTTGAGATGCCTGATATTCATCTCTCCATTTCAACAATTCTTCTTGCTCTTCCGTTTCGATAGTATTTGTTCTTAGAATACGCTGTTTGAGATTTGTGAACTCGAGTGTGGCGTAGCGCTTTGTCCCATATACATTAAACTCTTCGCGTGTTGCCATAAGGATTGGAAGATAATAATTTTCCGCTTCAAAAATATAATCATGTGCGTATTCAGCCGGAAGGGGGTATGTAGTTCCCGGATAGCCGGTGAATCCAAGTTGATTTAAGCTGGCTTGGAGTTGGTTTAAGGAAGCAAAGAAAGCTTGAGAAGCATCGCTACTTGGTTCTTTATTATATTTTTCTAACATTTGACCTAGCCCTTTTGCAATGACATAGATCGAGCTATTTCTGAACCCAAATGTACTTGTTTTGTTTTGCATCAAAGGAGAGGTGACTAGGAGGCAAAACTTTTTATCGATCGCAGAAAGCTGTTGGTATTCCTTTTCGCTAACGATTGGAAATGCACTACTTGAGAGTTCAGATGATGCAGGGCTCCAATTTTTCTTCAAAAAGTCTCTAATGCTTCCGGTTTCTTTTTGCGCGATCTCTTTTAAATCGAGAACGAGCATGCTTTTTGCGTCAGTTAGAGAATTGATGCTCACTTGAAATTGATTTTTATTAGGGATGAGTTTTTCATTTGTCTCTCTAGAAATGCGGGCAATTTCATTAAAAATCAATTGATCGACAAGTTCTTTTTCTTTTGCTTTAGATGGATTTTCAGAAAGAGATTCCTTCAAGGCCAAAACATCAGGATGGAATGAGATATTGAACTTGGAATGAGGCCAGTCAATAGCGATCGCTTCAATCAGAGGGTTATATTTTCCAACAGACAAGGGTGTTTCGGAAGCCATAGTCGCTTGTGATGCAGCCTCATCAATCATGTGTTCGACTTCTGCAGGGTGAAGAGGTGTGATTCCGGAAGCAAAAATGCGGGCATGTTTGCGAATAACGGCTGTTGTTTTAAGAAGATCAGCTTCTTTTTCTTCGAGGATCTCAAGCTGTTGCTTTTTGGATCCATCTAAGAATTCGCCTGTCTTTTGAAGATTTTTTTCTTCGTCAAGTAGAGCAACTTTTTCTAGCTTCATTTTTTCTTTTAGAGCATCTAAGCGGCCAATTAGGGATTGAACTGCTTGAGATTTGTCAACAAAATTGCCCTGAGTAAAGCTCGCAAAGAAGCGCTTAGTAATAGGTGAATTTTCTCCTAATGTTTTCACATAATTGAGGACATTGCCGGAAAGGATCATTAAAAATTCATCAGATCTTGCTAATTGGTTCTCTTGCAGAATCAAAGATAATAACTGCGCATTGTCGCTCATTCCACCGACTACATCAGCGATCTGTAATAAACGATCTGATGTTACTTTTTTATACAATGAATCAATAGAATCAGCTGAAGTGTCCATTGCTGCAAATTGAAACCCTTCAGGAGAGGATGAAAAATGGATAGGGATTTTGCGGTGCAAAGTCACAATTTTAGGGTCAGTGTCGGTGTCTTGTTGAGATAGGGTCAGTCGAGCGGGAAAGAAGGGAATCGCTTGTCCTGCATTTGGTAAATATTTTTTAAATATCGCAGCGTCGTTGGAGGTATGAAAGGCGACTTTCATTTCTTGCGGGGCATCGGAGGGGGTATCGATTGACTTGACTTTCACTTTTAAAAGTTTAGCAAAAGATTGAACCCAATTTTTTGCATCGACTTCTAGTTGGTTAACGCGCTGGGCTGATTCGTTTGCAATAGCAAGTGCCTGCTGTTTTTGAATGGGTTGATTCAGAGGTCTTGAATAAAAAAATAGGGTAGGGAGAATGTTGTAGAGTGTAAGAAGGAGTACAACTGCGATGAGAGCAATTTGCCAACGTTTATTTTTTTCCATAGTAATTTTTATCCTTACCTTATGACGAGATCTTCAGTTTGTTATGCCGATAACTAGGGCACATCAGTTCATGTTTTAGGGAGTGAATCCATGACAAAAGCAGTTTTAATGAGTCAGGATGTCTTCCCAAGCCTCAAATTCAGCCGCTCCTTAGGTATATACAACATTAAAACTCAAAAAAGATTGAATGTTGCTCACACGCTAATGAGTTATTCAGCCATTTATTGCTAATTTTTTTTTGACTCTACAAGCTCAAACGCCGTTTATAGGAGAGCTCCCATTATCAAATCCTCTGAAATATTCTCTAATTACTGCTGCAATACAGACGAGTAAAGAGATATCGATACCTCAGGTTTAGAGAAGGATACTAAAATGCACTGTATCTGTCTAGTTTTCTATTTGCATTCGATTCTAAATCCAAATTTTTTAGATTTGTCTTTTCAACGTCTTGTGTTAAAATTTAGCCAGCATGCGAATTCAATGAGAAAATGGAATGCAAACTTCAATTGTAGCCGGTCTTGGATGGGGTGATGAGGGGAAAGGGAAGATTATTGACTACCTCTCTTCCCAATTTAGGCATATTGTCCGCGCGCAAGGCGGTCATAATGCAGGGCATACTGTAACAGTAGGAGAAAATGAGTATCATTTTCATTTGCTCCCTTCCGGTATTTTGCAACCAGATTGTCGGTGTTATCTTGGCTCAGGGGCTGTGATTTATCCTCCTCAATTATTTAAGGAAATAGAGGGCCTCGATTTTGAGGTTGGTAATGAGCGCTTAAGAATATCCGCTTATGCCCATGTGATTATGCCGTATCATATGTTATTGGATGAAGAAAGGGAAAAGGCTCGAAAAGAAAGCCCTCTTGGAACAACGAAAAGAGGGATTGGACCCTGCTATGTTGACCAAGTAGATCGGATTGGAATTCGTGTGATTGATCTTTTAAAACCGGCGGATTTAAAAGAGAGTTTAGATAGAGTGTGGGATATAAAGAATCGAGATTTTGAGCTATATGGCATTCAACATCAACTGGATAAAGAAAAAATCTATAGTGAGTATGTCGAGTATGGAAAAAAGTTGAGTCCTTTTGTTAGCTTTATTGAAGAAGAGCTTTATATGGCAGCCAATCGCAATGAATCTATTTTAGTTGAAGGTGCTCAAGGGGCTCTTTTAGATTTGGGATATGGGACCTACCCCTTTGTCACTTCTTCTAGAACAGTTCCATCCGGGATGTTAGTAGGTTCTTGTGTCCCTATCACAAGCATTGGGTCAATACTGGGCGTTGTTAAGGCCTATCAAACCCGCGTGGGAGAGGGGCCGTTCCCCACAGAATTAGGAGAGAATGAAAAATCCCTGTTTATGTCTTTAAAGGAAGCAAGGGAGTATGGGACAACGACGGGGCGAGCACGCCGCATTGGGTGGTTTGATGCTGTGCTGACTCGGCATGCCGTTTATACAAGTGGTGCAACCACCCTAGCCCTAATGAAGCTCGATATTTTAGATGGTTTGGATGAAATTTATGTGTGTACCGAATACGAGATTGACGGGAAACGATGGCATTTGCCACCTGCTTCGACGTATGAACTGGCACGTGCCAAGCCTATCTATATCAAAATACCGGGTTGGAAGTGTTCGACAAAAATGGCGACAACATGGGATTCTCTACCTGAAAAAGCTAAAGATTATGTCGGTTATTTAGAAAAACTGTTAGAGTTAAAATTTGAAATTATATCTGTTGGGCCTGAAAGAAATCAAACTTTATGCACCCCTGTGGGTCAAAGCATCGCAAAGAGGTCACAGAAGTGATTGAAGCTCAAGTTTGCTATTACCCACCCTACTCTGATTTAGAGCAAGTCGTTGATTTGGAATCTGTTCCAAAGCATATTGCAATTTTAATGGATGGGAATAGAAGATGGGCGAAAATGAGGGGAAGACCATCTAGATATGGGCATTGGAAAGGCGCCTCTGTTGTTAGTGATATTGTTGAAGTAGCGACTGATCTCGGAATTGAAACCATGACGTTATATACATTTTCAACTGAGAATTGGAAACGATCCGCTTATGAAATCCATGCTTTGATGTACATTTTAGAGTCTTATTTGCTAAAAATGAGAAAAAAAATGTTACAAAATGGAGTTAGATTTGAAACAATCGGTGATCTAACCCCTTTCCCAATGAATTTACAACTCGTCATTAAGGAGATCAAGCAAGCAACGCAGCATGGATCTCAGATGAACTTGGTGTTAGCGCTTAATTATGGAAGCCGTGATGAATTGCGTAGGGCAACTATTAAGGCTTGTCAAGCCATTCAGGAGCAGGGGTTATCGGTAGAGGCATTAACAGAGGAATTAATTAGTCAATGCTTGGATACGGCTCCATTTGGTGATCCGGAATTGATTATTCGTACAGGAGGAATGGAGAGATTGAGTAATTTCTTATTATGGCAAGCTTCATATTCGGAATTTTACACGACTCCTGTCTTATGGCCCGATTTTAATCGAGAGCATTTTATATCAGCTGTTGTTAATTTTCAAAATCGTCAGAGAAGGCTAGGGATATAGCAAATGAAGAAAGTGGCATTTAAGGATTTGAGGCATCGAACTTGGGTATCGGTATTACTTAGTATATTAGCGGTTGTGCTTATTTATTTTTCTACGCAACCACTGATCCAGTTGTTTTTAACTCTTGTATTGACAGGTATTATTTTAGTTGCAGATTTTGAGTGGATGGCAATGATCAAAAAAAAACGGTGTCAAGTCTATCCAAAATTAATTGTCGGATTTACTGTGCTTTGGATGTTGTCGACTTATCTTTCGGTCATTGGCTACCGAATGATGCCATTTAATATGCTCATCATAGCCTTATTTATTTTCTTCTTGTCAACGGGCCATTTTAAACAAATTCCTAATGCAATCTACTCGATTAGCGCCGGTTTATTTGGTATTGCCTACATTGTCATTCCAATTAGCTTAATTTTATATATCGTTTATCCCCACTCAATAGGATTAACTGATAATGGAAGAGTGTGGCTGGCTTTCCTCCTCGTGGTGACAAAAATAGCTGATATAGGAGGCTATTTTATTGGGAAGATCTGGGGGAAGCACAAACTTGCGCCGCACTTAAGCCCTAAAAAAACAATTGAGGGTGCTCTTGGCGGTTTGTGTTTGTCGCTCATCGCATCTATTTGCTTCTTTTTAATAGGACGATTTCTTCCTCAAATGCAGTTTTCTTTAACTCTCTTTCAGTCTATAATACTCGGTTTACTACTAGGGGTTTTGGGGCAGTTGGGAGATTTATCAGAGTCTCTCTTTAAAAGAGACGCTCAGATAAAAGATAGCAATACCATCCCGGGGATTGGTGGTGTTTTAGATATGTTTGATTCATTAATTTTTACAATACCGGCGCTTTACTTATTTTTAGTGCTGGTTTGAGTGGGGAGCTCTCACGCGCCAACGATGTGATAGCCAATATTCCTTAACCGTCAAAAAATCACTTCTATTTATGGAGGGGGTTTTTTTAATATAGATTTTTTATAGTTATGATTATCACAATTGATGGCCCCTCGGGAACCGGCAAAACAACAACTGCAAAATTAGTTGCTGAGCAGTTGGGTTTTTTATATCTCGATACAGGGGCAATGTATCGGGCTTTTGCCCTTTATATTCTAAACCGTAAACTTCCCATAGATGAGAAGAATTGGCCTGAAGATATTTTTCAACAATTTCACTTTTCTATGAAAGTAGAAGGATCTAGAAAAAAGTATTTTTTATCGGATCAAGACGTTACTTCAGATATTCGTTCGGCAAATGTGACAAAGTATTCATCCGAAATTGCCAAGTTTGAAAGTGTACGACATCATATTGTTGCTTTGCAAAGACAGTTTGCTCAAGGGCAGGATGTTGTAATGGAGGGGAGAGATTTAGGATCTGTCGTTTTTCCGCATGCTGAGTGTAAGTTCTTTTTAAAAGCTCGATCATACGTCCGAGCTGAACGGCGATTTGCCGAGCTCAAAGAAAAATTTCCTGATCAAGTTAAGGCAATCACAGTTGAAAAAATATTAGAAGAGCAATCGATTCGCGATGCGAATGATTCTAATCGCAAGATTTCTCCCTTAATTTGTCCCGAAGATGCCATTGTCGTCGATACTTCGGATTTTACAATTGGCGAAGTTGTACAACAAATCGTCAATCGAGTGAAGAAATCTAGGCGTCAGGATACTGTATGGGGGAAAATCGCTTATTACACTGTTCGAGGACTTGTTAATCTTTGTATTAGGTGTTTTTATCATATCAAGGTTTATGGCAAAGAGAATATTATCGATGGTGCAGCGATTATTGCTTCTAATCATACATCCTTTTTAGATCCGCCTATTATTTCGTGTTGTTGTCCTAAATCACTACATTTCTTAGCCCGCGCTTCCTTATTTAAGCATTTCTTTTTTGGTCGCATTATTTCATTTTTAAATGCTCATCCAATTACCGGAGGGGTCAGTGATATCTCTTTGTTTTCTTCGATTGAACGCCTCATCTTGCAAGGAAAGAAAGTCGTAATGTTCCCGGAGGGTCGTCGGGCGAGATCAAAGCAGATTGAGCCTTTTAAAAGAGGGCTTGGTTGGATAGTTGGGAGGACAGGTGCTCCGGTTATCCCTGTTTATATCCACGGCGCTTTTGAGGTATGGCCAAGAAGTAGAAAGTTGCCAAAACTGTTCAAAACAATGATTTGCATTTTTGGGAAGCCCATCTATTTTTCAGAGAGGGGATCATTGAATGATAAACAGTATCAAGCGCAGATTGCATCTCAAGTTGAGATGGCTGTTCGAGCTTTGCAGCAAGAGGTTGAAAGCAATTTGTTGCGCTAGACATTTTATACCGAAATATACCGGGAGGGATTCAAGAGTTGGAATTTTTAGAAGCCGGCGCACCGATGGTCGATCGGGCCGAAGGCTCTTTACCGAACCGATGCGCTATTGACAATAGGCAGAGGTGAGGTAAATCGACCAAGCGGGGATGCCGGCGACAAAAAAAACAACTCTTGAATGACGAGCGGTTCTCTAATCGCGCTGATGTCAAGTAAGTTTTTCTCCTTTTATCGAATTGTGAAAAAACTCCGTGGTTCTCTTCGGGGTCTTTATGGAGAACACTTTGTATTTCTCCGCCCCACCATACCTTTCGAAGCAAGGGGCAAGGCAATGTATAAAACGGCTTCTAAGAGAGCCAACCGCTCGACGCCTTTGCCCTTTCCTTCGGGGTTTTCACAAATTCTGTTCTAGAGAATATCCTAATTTAAATTCAGCTTTTCCCTCGCAATTAAATACCCTTCCGGGGTTGCAAAGGGCGAGTAGTCCTTTGCCGGGGTTAGGGGCAGAGCCCCTGTTTTAAATCCAATCTTAGGCTGCCTTTACCTGTACTTTCTTCTCTTCGCCGTGGATAAAGTCTTTTTTTTCTAAAAGCATCCGGTGCATAATGACTGCAAGCTTTCGCCCAACTGCCACGGAGGCTTTTTTTGCCCCGTTTTTTCTCATGATTTTTAATCCCCAAGCTTTGACTCGACTCCATTTCTTACTCCGAGTCAAACAAACTAACCCGGCTTCCATAAGCAAACTTCTCATTTCTGAAGAACCACATTTCGATATGCGACCTTGTCGTTTGGTTTCTCCTGAAGAATATTGGCGAGGGGTCATTCCAAAGTAGGCTCCCACATCTCGAGAGTTTTTAAATCTATGAGGATCGTCAATTTCAATCTTAAAGGTCATTGCCGTAACTATACCAACTCCCGGAACTGTCATGAGTCGTTTAACGTCTTCATCTTCCTTCGCAAGGGTTTCTACTCTTTTGTCTAGTATCTTAATTTCTGCACTGAGTTTTTCATAACAATTAACCAAACTCTCAACTCCCTCACGAGCAATCATCAGGGCCCCCGGTAATATGGCCCTTACCTTCTCGGAAAATTCTTTTTCTCCGCAGGAACCAAGTCGAACACCATATGTTTTTAAAAAACCTCTTATCGAATTGATCAACTGCACTCTTTGCTGAACTAAAGTTCTTCGACACTGCATTAGGGTGCTAGTTTCTACGGCTTGTTGGGATTTTTGACAAACTTCCTTGTACAAACCACACCTCATGGCCTCTGCAATTCCTTGAGCATCATTATCATCCGTTTTATTAACTCGGACAGAGAGAAATACTGCCATTTTTCGAGCATCAATACAAATTGCAGGTAATTCAAGTTTTCGGAGCTCATTAACCAGCCAGTGACTCAAAGACCCACTTTCGAGGCCAATTTTTTCAATTTTTAAACCAATTTTTTTGAGATGGTAAGCAATTTTTTCTGGGTCAGTTTTTGTTTTCCCCCTATGAACGGACACCCCTTTATCATTGACGATACAAATAACTGTCTCTTTCATAGAAATGTCTAATCCTACATAATGGCTCATTGGTTGCTCCTATAGTTTTGAGGTTTTAACCTCGGTTCTGATTGGAGAGTTTTATAACTACTCCGTTTTTTAGGAGCAACCACTTTACACTTCGCCTTTAAGAGCGAGCGCGATTACAGTATGTATA